>NZ_JBQCGC010000059.1:0-40005 GCF_051956055.1 Amnibacterium sp. | reverse complement strand
GGGCACCACCTCGGCGGCGGCGATGCACCCGTTCACCGCCGACATCGACCGCTACCGCCGTCGCCTCGCGGACTCCGGCTGGCACGAGTCCGTGCTGACGCTGCACCTCTCCGCCGGCCTCCTGGACGACTTCTTCGCGGGCCTCGCCGCGGGCCTGCCCGAGCCGGAGGCCCACCGGGTCGTCGCGATCCTCCAGCGCGACATCGGCCACGACGCGCTCGTCGCGGTGCTCCAGGCGGGGCTCGCCGCGGACAAGCGGCTCGGCTCCCGTCTCGCGCTGTGGGGGAGGCGGCTGGTCGGTGACACCCTCCTCGTCGCGCGATCGGCGCTCGCGGACGTCCGCGACCCCTCCGGCCAGCCGGCGGCGACGGAGGAGCGGCGCGTCGAGCCGATCCTGAACGACCTCATCGCGGCGCACACCCGCCGCATGGACCGCTTGGGCCTCACGGCCTGAGGGCCGGGGCCCGCTCCTGCGGCGATTCCCGACTGTTGTGGTCGGGATCTCGACGGCAACAGTCGGGAATCGCCGCATCACGCGGCGGGTTGCACGGCGACATGAGTGGGATCGCGTTCGGGGTCGGCACCTTCGGCGATGTGACGGACGGGCCAGGCGGCCCCACCTCCCACGCCCAGGTGGTCCGCGACGTCGTGGCGGAGGCGGTGCTCGCCGACCAGGTCGGTCTCGACGCCTTCGCGCTGGGGGAGCACCACCGCGACGACTTCGCGGTCACCGCGCCCGAGGTGGTGCTGGCGGCGGCCGCCGCGCGCACCTCCCGGATCCTGCTCGCCTCCGGCGTCACGGTGCTGAGCTCGGACGACCCGGTCCGGGTGTTCGAGCGCTTCAGCACGCTCGACGCGCTGTCGGAGGGGCGCGCGGAGGTGCAGCTCGGGCGCGGCTCGTTCACGGAGTCGTTCCCGCTGTTCGGGTTCGACCTCCGCGACTACGAGGTGCTGTTCAGCGAGAAGCTCGACCTCTTCGCGCGCCTCCGGACCGGCGATCCCGTCACGTGGGAGGGCACGGTCCGCGCGGCGCTCACGGACCAGCGGGTGTTCCCGCTCCTCGAGCACGGTCCGCTCCGCACGTGGGTCGGGGTGGGCGGCAGCCCGGAGTCGGTCGTCCGCACCGCGCGGTACGGGCTGCCGATGATGCTCGCGATCATCGGCGGCGCCCCCGCGCGGTTCGCCCCGTACGTCGACCTGTACCGGCGGGCGCTCGCGCAGCTGGAGCTGCCGGCCCTGCCCGTCGGCGTGCACTCGCCCGGCCACGTCGCGGACACGGAGGAGCAGGCGCGCGCGGAGTTCTTCGCCGGCTACTCGGCCATGCGCGAGCGCATCGGGCGCGAACGCGGGTGGGGGCCGCTCGGCCAGGAGGAGTTCGTCGACGAGATCGAGCACGGCTCGCTCTACGTGGGCACCGCCGAGACGGTCGCGCGGAAGATCGCGGACACCGTCCGCACGCTCGGCATCCAGCGGTTCGACCTCAAGGTCTCCGCGGGCACGCTGCCGCACGCCGCGATCATGGGCTCGATCGAGCGGTACGGCACGCAGGTGGTCCCGCGCGTACGGGAGCTGCTCGCGGAGGAGACGACGCCGATCCGCGCGTAGGCGCGCGCCCCGGCGTCAGGCGGAGGCGAGCATCCGCTCGTCGTGCGCGGCGCGCGAGCGGCGCACCGCCAGACCCACGATGACCGCGGAGAGCGCCGCGGCGAGCAGGGACGCGAGCCACATCGCCGGACCGCCCTGCGCCACGCGCGCCCAGGTCAGCCCGACCCAGACGATCGCGCCAGCGGCCCCGGCGACCGCGGGCAGCAGGAGGACGCCACTCAGCTCGCGGTGCGGCAGGGCCGCGTGCGCCGCGAGGCCGAGGACGATCGCGACCGTCTCGGCGTAGATCAGCTGCACGTCAGGCGACGAAGCCGACGCGCCTGGTGCGCTCGCTGCCGACCTCGACGTAGGCGAGGGTGGCGGTCGGCACGAGGTACAGGCGGCCGTTCTCGTCGGTGAGCGTGAAGTGCGTCGACTTCTTCTCGATCGCGTCGCCGATGGTCTTCTGCACCGCAGCGGGGGACTCGGCGCTCTCGAACGCGAGCTCCCGACCGGAGTTCTGGATCCCGATGCGCACCTCCACGAGGCGCCCCCTTTCTTCTCCTCCGCGGACGTGCGCGGAGGGCGTGCGGTCCGGTCGATCACCGATCGACCTGCCGCCAGTATCCCGCGCCCGGCTCGGCGGAGCCGAACCGTTCCGCGCTGGGCGGACAGAATCGCGAGGGGTGTCGGCGCCCCACCGTACGGTGTCGGCCGTGCCAGGGACCCCGGGGCTCGACGCCGATCAGCAGGCGGTCCTCGCGCTGCCCGTCGGCGCATCGGCGGTGGTGCTGGGCGCGCCGGGCACGGGGCGCACCACGACCGCGGTCGCGCTCGTCGCCGACCGCATCGGCAGCGGCGCGCTGCAGGCCGACGAGGTGCTCCTGCTCGCGCCGCGCCGTGCGCAGGCCTCGCGCCTCCGGGACCGCCTCCTGCTCGCCGTCGGCAGGCCCGTCTCCTCCCCGCTCGCCCGCACCGCCGCCTCGCTCGCGTTCGACATCGCCCGCCGCGACGCCGCCGACGACGGCCGGGATGCGCCGGTACTGCTCTCGGGCGGCGACCAGGACCGGATCATCGCCCAGCTGCTGGAGGAGGACGCGAGCGGGTGGCCGGAGCGGCTGGGCCCCGACGTGCGGGCGACCCGCGCCTTCCGCGGCGAGCTCCGCGAGCTCTTCGCGCGCTGCACCGAGCGCGACATCGACTGGGCGGCCCTCGCCGATCTCGGGGAGACCACCGGGCGGCAGGAGTGGCGCGCAGCGGCGGCGTTCTGGCGCGAGTACCTCGAGGTGCTGCCCGCGGTCGAGCCGGACGCGTTCGACTCGGCGGAGCTCGTGGCGCTCGCGACCGCCGCGGTGCTGCGCGGCCGGCCGGGAGCCCTCGCGGGGCGGCTGCGGCTCATCGTCGTGGACGACATGCAGGACCTGGGGGAGTCCGCCGTCGGGCTGCTCGCGGCGCTCGCGGGGCGGGGCTGCGCGGTCGTCGCGTTCGGCGACCCGGACGTGGCCTCGGACACGTTCCGCGGCGGCGAGCCCGACCTCCTCGGCCGGTTCGAGCAGCGGCTCGGCATCGAGGCGCCCGCGCGCATCGTGCTCGGCACGGTCCACCGGCACCCGGAGCGGGTGCGGCGGTTCGTCTCGGCGGTGACCGCGCGCATCGGCACCGCCCTCGCCGGCCCGCAGCGCACCGCGACCGCCCGGCCGGGCGGTGCTCCGGTGCTGTCGGTGGAGGCGGACGGGCCCGGCGCGCTCGCCGCGCGCATCGCCCATCTGCTCCGCGAGCGGCACCTCGATCACGACGTGCCGTTCGCCGAGCAGGCGGTGGTCGTCCGCTCGAACGCGCTCGTGGAGCCGCTCGCCAGAGCGCTCGAGATCGCGGGCGTGCCGGCGATCACGACCGGAGGCTCGGCCGACGCCGCGGACCGCGCGCCGCGTGCCCTCGTCGAGGTCGTCGCCGTCGCGCTCGGGCTCCTCCCGCTCACCCCCGAGCGCGCGGCGTCGCTCGTGACCGGCCCGTTCTGCGGACTCGACCGGCTCGCGCTCCGCCGGCTGCGCCTGGCGCTCCGCGTCGAGGAGCTCGAGGGCGGCGGCTCGCGCTCCGCCGGCGAGCTGCTGGTCGAGGCGCTCGCGGCGCCCGGCCGCCTCGCGACCATCGACACGCCGGCCGTCCGTCGGGCGGCGCGGCTGGCCAGGTCGATGCAGGAGGTGCGCGACCGCGACGCCGCGGGCGCGTCCGCCGAGGACCTGCTCTGGCACGTGTGGGACGCGAGCGGGCTCGCGCCGGTCTGGCGCGAGCGCGCGCTCGGCGCGGGGCTCGTCGCGGCCGAGGCGAACCGGGACCTCGACGACCTCGTCGCGCTCTTCGCGTCCGCGGCCCGCGCGGCGGAGCGCGGCCCCACCGATCCGGCTGCCGGGTTCCTCGCCGCCCGGCTCGAGGCGGACGTCGCGGACGACTCGCTCGCCCCGCGCGGGATCCGCGACGGGGTGCTCGTGACGACGCCGGTCGGCGTCGCCGGGCTGGAGTTCGACACCGTCGTGATCGCGGGCCTGCAGGACGGGGTCTGGCCGAACCTCCGTCCGCGCGGCTCCCTGCTCGGCCTCACCGAGCTCGTCGCGCAGCTCGACGAGCGAGGCGCGCCGGCCACCGCGGTCGACGAGCGCAGGGCGGTGCTGTCCGACGAGCTCCGGCTCTTCGCGCTCGCCGCCTCCCGCGCCCGGTCCGTGCTGCTGCTCGCCGCGGTCGCGAACGACGACGAGGCGCCGAGCGTGCTGCTCGGACTGGCCGACGGTCCCGCGCCGGACGGCACGGCCACGGCGCCGAACGCGCTCCGCCCGCTCGTGGGCCTGCTGCGGCGCTCCGCGGTCACGGGCAGCGGCACCGAGCGGCAGGAGGCGGCGGCCGCGCTCGCCCGGCTCGCGCGCGCCGAGGTGCCCGGGGCGTCGCCGTCGAGCTGGTGGGGGCTCGCGCCGATCTCGACCGACGAGCCGCTCGTGCCCGATCCCGACCTCCCGGTCCGGGTGTCGCCCTCGAAGCTGGAGCGCTTCGAGGAGTCGCCGCTCGACTGGTTCCAGGAGCGGGTCGCCGGCGGCGAGCCGATGCTCGCCGGCGCGATCGGCACCATGCTGCACTGGGTGCTCGAGACGGCGCGCTCGCCCGACGAGAGCGAGCTGCTCGCGGCGCTCGAGGGCCGCTGGCGCGAGCTCGACTTCGAGGCGGACTGGGTGGAGGCGCGGGAGCGCAGGCTCGCCGACCGGATGATCTCGGCCATCTCCCGCTACCTCGCGGACCTCGAGCGGGACGGCACCCGGTTGATCGGCGGGGAGACGCCCTTCGAGTTCCGCCTCGGCCGGGCGCTCGCCACCGGCACGATCGACCGCATCGAGCGCGACCGGGATGGGCACGTGCGGGTGATCGACCTGAAGACCGGCTCGACGAGACCGTCCGCGGCGCAGACCGCGACGCACGCGCAGCTCGGGGTCTACCAGCTCGCCGTCCGGGCGGGCGTCGTCGAGGGCGTCGCCGCAGACGATCCGAGCGCGGGCGCCGCGCTCCTCTACGTGCGCCAGCGCACCAGGGACCCGTACACGCTGCTCACGCAGCGACCGCTCGACGAGGAGGGCGCGCAGGCGTTCCGCGATCGCATCGCGGCGGCGGCAGACGGCATGGCGGCCGGCGTCTTCGAAGGCCCGGTCGAGCCCGACCTCCGGTTCGGGTCGAGCCCCTTCCGGCCCATGCTCCTCCGCGTCCCGGACGTGTGCGGTGGCTGAGCCGCGCGCGGTTCCGGTCGGCGCGCTCGAGATCGCGGAGCGCCTGGGCAAGCCGGCCCCCACCCCGCAGCAGCGCGCGATCATCGAGGCGCCGCTCGGCCCGGCGCTCGTCGTGGCGGGCGCGGGCAGCGGCAAGACCGAGACCATGGCGATGCGCGTCCTGTGGCTGCTGGCGAACCGCCGCGTCCACGCCGCGGAGATCCTCGGGCTCACGTTCACCCGCAAGGCGGCGTCCGAGCTCGCCGAACGCATCCGGGAACGACTCGCGATGCTCGCGAGGGCGGGCCTCGCCGAGGACTACGACCCGTTCGACCCGCCCGTCGTCTCGACCTACAACGCGTTCGCGAACGGGCTCTACCGCGACCACGCGGTCCGGATCGGGCGCGACGCGGACGGCGTCGTGCTGGGTGAGGCGTCGGCCTGGCAGCTCGCCCGCCGCGTCGTCGTCGCGTCGGACGACCCGGGCCTCGCCGAGCTGGACCTCGGCGTCGACCGCGTCACCCAGCTGGTGCTCGATCTCGCCAACGGGCTCGGCGAGCACGCAGCGGACGCCTCCGCCGTCGCCGCGATGGCGGAGGCGTACGGGCGGACGATCGAGCAGCTGTCGTACGGGGGCCGGTTCGCGCTGCAGAACGACGTCGACGAGGCGCTCGTCCCCGCGCGGACGCTGCCGGTGCTGCTCCGCCTCGCGGAGGCGTTCCGTGCCGCCAAGCGCGCGATCGGCGCGGTGCAGTACAGCGACCAGGTGTCGCTCGCGCTCGACATCACCGCGGCCGCTCCCGACGTGGTGCAGGCGCTGCGGAGCCGGCACCGGGTGGTCCTCCTCGACGAGTACCAGGACACGTCCGTGGTGCAGACGCGGCTGCTCGCCCGGCTGTTCGCGGGCGGCGCCGTGATGGCCGTCGGCGACCCGCATCAGTCCATCTACGGCTGGCGCGGGGCGTCGGCCGCGAACCTCGACGACTTCGCCCGCGACTTCGGCCGGCCGAGCGATCCGAGCGGGGCGCCCGCGGAGCCGGTCGCGGTGCACGCGCTCAGCACGAGCTGGCGGAACGGCACGCGCATCCTCGCCGCGGCGAACGCGATCGCCGAGCCGCTGTCCGCCGCGGCGCGGGTCCCCGTCGGCCGGCTCGACCCGTCGCCCGTCGCCTCCGGCCACGAGGTCGACCTCGTCTTCCCCGAGACCCTCGCGGAGGAGGCGGACGCCGTCGCGGCGTGGTTCCGGCGTGCGCTCGACGAGGCGGCCCGGCCGCCGTCCGCCGCCCTGCTCGTCCGCGCGCGCCGCACCCTGCCGGAGTTCCTGGCGGCCTTCCGGCGCGCCGGGGTGCCGTACCACGTGCTCGGGGTCGGCGGCCTGCTGCTCGAACCGGAGGTGATGGACCTCGTCGCGGCGCTCCGGGTCGTCCACGACGCGCAGGCCGGCCCTGAGCTGGTGCGGCTGCTCGCGGGTGGCCGCTGGCGCATCGGGCCGGCCGATCTCGCCGCCCTGCAGCACCTGGCCCGGTGGCTCGAGCATCACGACCCGACCGAGCGGCGCCTCGCCCCCGAGGTCGCCGCGGCGTTCGACCGCTCGCTCGCCGAGGGGGAGAGCGCCTCCATCGTCGACGCCCTCGACTTCCTGGCCCGCCGCCGGTCGCACGGCGCGATCGCCGGGTTCAGCGAGGAGGGGCTGCTGCGCCTCGCCGACGCGGGGGCGCTGTTCGCGGGGCTGCGGGCCCGCTCGGGCGGCGACCTCCCGGCCTTCGTCCGGCTCACCATCGAGACCCTCGGCCTGGACATCGAGGTCGCCGCGAACGAGCGACGGCAGGGCACCGCGCCGCTCGAGGCCTTCGACGAGGCCCTCGCCGGGTATCTCGCGGTGGCGGAGGCCGCGACGCTCGGCGGGTTCCTCGGCTGGCTGCAGACCGCCGAGCAGAAGGAGGACCTGTCGCCGCGCAGCGAGCCGCCGGAGGCGGGCACGGTGCAGGTGCTCACGATCCACGGCTCCAAGGGACTCGAGTGGGACCTCGTCGCCGTCCCACGGCTGGTCGCGGACGAGCTGCCGTCGAAGCCCCAGAGCGGCAAGGGGTGGCTCAGTCCCGGGGTCCTGCCGTATCCGTTCCGGGGCGACGCCGACGAGCTCCCCGTGCTCGACTGGCGGGCGCTGGAGGACCGGAAGGGCCTGAAGGCCGCGCTGCAGACGTTCAAGGAGTCGGTCAAGGCCATGCTGCTCGCCGAGGAGCGGCGGCTCGCCTACGTCGCCGTCACCCGCGCCCGGCACCGCCTGCTCCTCTCCGGATCGTTCTGGGGCGGTCAGAAGACCGCGAGGCGGCCCTCGCCGTTCCTCCTCGACGTCGCAGATGCGGGCGTCGTGCCGCGGCCGCCCGAGTCGTCGGCGTTCGACGAGCGGCCCGAGGGCGCGCCCCCGGAGACGCTGCACTGGCCCTCGGACCCCCTCGCCGGGCGGCGGGAGGCGGTGGCCGCCGCGGCCGCGGCGGTCGAAGCGGCCGACGGCGACGGCGGCCGGTGGTCCCGGGCCGTCGACGTGCTGCTCGCGGAGCGCGCGCGGCGGGCGGCCGGCGGCCGCACCGTGCTGCCGGACCGCGTGCCCGCCTCGCGCTTCAAGGACTTCGTCGACGACCTCGACGCGGTCGTCGACGCGGTCCGTCGCCCCATGCCGGAGCGGCCGTACCGGGCGACCCGGCTCGGCACGGTGTTCCACGCGTGGGTCGAGCGCCGCGCCGGCCGGCCCGGCACCGAGGAGCTCGTCGACGCGGGGCGCTCCGAGCGCGACGAGGAGCTCGAGCCGACCGACGACGTGCCCGGGCTCGAGACGCTGCAGCGCACCTTCGAGGCGAGCGAGTGGGGCGGCCTCGAGCCGCTCGAGGTCGAGACGGAGATCCAGGTGCCGTTCGAGGGCCGCATCCTGGTCTGCAAGATCGACGCGGTGTACCGGCGGGACGGTCGCATCGAGATCGTCGACTGGAAGACCGGGCGCCCTCCGACGTCGGCGGCGGACGCCGAGCTGAAGCAGCTCCAGCTCGCGCTCTACCGGTTCGCGTACGCCACCAGGGAGGGCATCGACCCCGAGCGCATCGACGCGGCCTTCTACTACGTCGCGCACGACCTCGTCGTGCGGCCGGAGCGCGTCTACTCGGTCGAGGAGCTGCGGGAGGCCTGGGCCGCGAGCGGCGCCCGGGACGCGCTGGCCGCCCGCTGACGGCGCGCGTCGAGCATCCGCTCGACCTCCGTCACCGTGAGCGTCGGCAGGCGCTCGCCGACGAGCGTGCCCGCGGTGCCCTCCAGCACCGCCGTGAGGAGCGCCTCGAGCATCTGGACCGCGTCGTCGGCGACGGTCGCGTCCCCGCGATCGACCCCGTGCAGCAGCCAGCGGGCGATCTCGAGCTCGGCGTACAGCAGGGCGCGCCGCGCGAGCGCCGAGTCGGCGTTCCTGCCGCGGACGGCCGTGTAGGTGTCGAGCACGGTGCCCGCCGCACCGGGCACCGGCAGGCCGAGCACCCACGCGAGGTCCCTCGCCGGATCCCCGACCTGCAGCCCCGCCCAGCCGAGCACCCCGGTCACGCGGGGCTCCGGGTCGTCCTTCGGGCTGACGAGCAGGGTCTCGGCAGCGAGCCCGCCGTGCACGACGCACGGCTGGAAGCCCCACAGGGTCGGGTCGGCGGCAGCGGCCGACCAGCGGTTCACGAGCTCGAGCGGCGCCTCGCCGGTCGAGTCGACGCGGTCGATCAGCTCCTCCACCCCGCGCACGCACTCGGCGGCCGTCGCGCTCGGCAGCTCCGCCTCGGCGACGACGGCGGTCGGCAGCTCGTGGATCGCGGCGATCGCCCGGCCGATCGACCCGGCCAGCGCGCTGTCGGCGCCCACCGCTCCCGGCTGCAACCGCACCCCCGGCAGGTAGGAGGAGACGACCGCCTGCGGCGCCGGGAGGACGCCGCGCGTCGTCGGCACGGCGAACGGGAGCCGCGCACGGACGCCGGGGGTCAGCGCCTCCAGCACCTCGACCTCGGCGGTGAGCCGCGCCGCCGCCTGCGCGTCGGCCGGTGCGCGGACCACGAGGTGCTCGCCGCCCGTCGCCGTGAGGAGCGCGGCGTCGTGCTGCCCGTCGCCGCCGCCCGTGAACGTGCGCGTGACGGCGACGTCGAGGCCCGGGACGGCCAGCGTCGCCAGCGCGGCTAGGGTGAAGCGGTGCCTGGACATGCCGACCAGGCTAGGTCGGGGGGCCTCCCACGGCTCCGGGGGCATCGGCGTGTCCGCGCCGGGGAGGGATGGGCGCCGTCGTGTCCGAGGGCTTCAGCGATTCGCTGCCACTGGGCCGCAGCACCCTGGACCGTGACGCGCTCTCCCGCGATCGGCCGGGGGTGCTCGAGGACGCCTGGGCGGATCCGGCGACCCGGGTCGCCGTGCTCGCGGGCGGTCGTGCGCTCCTGACCGACGACGGCGCGGCGCTCGCGCTGCTGCCGACCGCGGTGCTGCCCGAGCCGGCCCTCGTGGTGTACCTCGGCAGGACCACGGAGGAGGGCGATCCGCCGGCGGGCACCGTCGTGCTCGGCGCCGTGTACGAGCGGCCGCCGCTCGAGGGCGACTGGGCGGACCTGCGGCTCGACGGGGCGCGGCTCGGCGCCCGTGACGCCGGGCTCTTCGCGGAGCTGCTCGGACTCGCGAACTGGCACCGGGTCGCCGCGTTCTCGCCCCGGTCCGGCGCACGGACGGTGGTCGGACGCGGCGGCTGGGTGCGGCACCCGGAGGGCTTCGAGGCGGAGGCGAGCGGGGAGCACGTCTTCCCGCGCACCGACCCGGCCGTGATCATGGGCGTGGTCGACGGGCACGACCGGCTGCTGCTGGCGCGCAACCAGGCGTGGCCCGAGCGGCGGGTGTCGGTGCTCGCGGGTTTCGTCGAGCCCGGCGAGTCCTTCGAGTCCGCCGTGCGCCGGGAGGTGCTCGAGGAGGTCGGCGTGCGCGTCGGCGCCTGCCAGTACCTGGGCTCGCAACCGTGGCCCTTCCCCGCGAGCGTCATGGTCGGCTTCCTGGCCAGGACCGCGGTCGACGGCGAGGTCGAGCTGCTGCCCGACGGCGAGGAGATCCGCGAGGCCCGCTGGTGGTCCCGCGACGAGCTGGCGGCCGCGGCCGGGTCCGAGCTGCTCCTGCCGGGACGGACCTCGATCGCCAGGGCGATCATCGAGCACTGGTACGGCGACCGGCTCGAGGGCGACTGGTGAGCGACGCCGAGGCGCTGCTCGACGCGCTCGACGACCAGCAGCGGGCAGCCGCCGAGGCGTTGACCGGGTCGGTGTGCGTCCTCGCGGGCGCGGGCACCGGCAAGACCCGCACGATCACGCACCGCATCGCGTACGGGGTCGCCTCCGGCGTCTACCCGCCGAAGCGGGTGATGGCGCTCACGTTCACCACCCGCGCTGCGGCCGAGCTGCGCGCCAGGCTCGCCTCGCTCGGCGCGCCGGGCATCGCCGCGCGCACGTTCCACTCCGCGGCGCTCGCCCAGCTGAACCACTTCTGGCCGCTCCTGATGGGCGGACCGGCGCCCTCGATCCTCGACGGCAAGGCGCGGCTGATCGCCAGGGCCGCGGAGGGGCTGCGACTGCGGCTCGGCACCGCTGCGCTGAAGGACGCCGCAAGCGAGATCGAGTTCCGCAAGACGGCCGCGATGAGCCTCGAGCGGTACGCGCAGGTCGCCGTCGACCGCGTGCTGCCGGAGGGGCTCGACCTCGACGCGATGGTCGCGCTCGCGGAGCGCTACGAGACGATCAAGGACGAGCAGCGGATGCTCGACTTCGAGGACGTGCTGCTCGCCACGACGGGGATGATCGAGTCGGAGCCGGTCGTCGCGACCGAGGTGCGCGAGCAGTACCGCTTCTTCACGGTCGACGAGTACCAGGACGTCTCGCCCGCGCAGCAGGGGCTGCTGGAGGCGTGGCTCGGCGACCACACCGACGTCTGCGTCGTCGGCGACGCGAGCCAGACGATCTACTCCTTCGCGGGCGCCCAGAACGAGTACCTCCTCCGCTTCGGCGAGCGCCCCGGTGCCTCCGTCGTGCGGCTCGAGCACAACTACCGCTCCGTCGAACCGGTGGTGCGGGCGGCGAACGCGCTCATGACCGGCCGTCGGGGCGCCCTCACCCTGACCGCGGTGCGCAGGAGCGGCGACCCGCGCGAACCGGTCGTCACCGTGCGCGACTACGCGGACGACGCCGCGGAGGCGGCCGGGGTCGCGCAGACGGTCGCCGCCCAGATCGCCGCAGGCACCCCTCCGGCCGACATCGCGGTGCTCGTCCGCATCAACGCGCAGGCCGCGGTGCTCGAGCAGGCCTTCGCCGCGCAGGGCGTGGCCGTCACGACCGGCCGCGCGACCCGGTACTTCGAGCAGCCGATCGTGCGCAAGGCGATCGAACTGCTCCGCGCGGCCGTGCTCGCCCGCCTGGAGGAGCCGCTCGTGAAGACCGTGAGCGACGCCCTCCGGCAGCTCGGACACACGCACCACGCGCCCCAGGGGCCGGGGGAGCAGCGGACGCAGTGGGAGCTGCTGGACGCGCTCGGCACCCTCGCCGAGCAGACCCCGGCGGGAACGACCCTGCCCGCCTTCGTCGCCGAGCTCGCCGAGCGGGCGGCCGCGCAGCACGAGCCGCCGGTGAGCGCCGTGTCCGTGCTGACCCTCCACGCGGCGAAGGGCCTCGAGTGGCCCGTGGTGCATCTGATCGGCTGCTCCGAGGGGCTGCTCCCGATCTCCTACGCCACCACGGCGGCTGAGGTGGAGGAGGAGCGGCGGCTGCTCTACGTCGGCATCACGCGCGCGCGGGATCGGCTCCGGGTGTCGTGGGCGCGCTCGGCGGCGCCGCGGCCGGGGGAGCGGCGGCCGTCCCGGTTCCTGTCGGATCTCGGTCCCGGGGTGCAGCCGCTGCCGGGGTCCGGCACCAGCAGCGCTCGTGCCAGGGTCGGCGCACGCGGCTGACCGTCCCGTCGGGCGCGACCCGCAGCGCCGCGCCCTCCAGCCCGGTCGTGCCGCGTTCCCGGAGGCCGTCGATCGCGTCCCCGAGCGCGCCGCACGCGGTGAGCCGCACGCGGATCGACGACGCCGTCCTGGCCCGCCCGCGGCGGAGCAGTTGCGCGGCGATCGCCCGCCACGCCGGGTCGTCGAGGCGGTGCTCCTCCGCGCAGCGGAGGCACGGGGTGCGCCCGGGCACCACGAACGGACCGACGTGCGCGGCCTGATCCCCGAACACGAGCGGGAGGTGCGGGACGTCGTCGGCGAGCCGCCTGACCGTGTCCGCGGGCGGCACGAGGTGGTGCGCGACGATCACGACCACCTCCGGCGAACCCGGATCGACGGGTCCGAACCACGGCTGCACGAGCTCGACGAGGTCGGGCGGCCCGTCCACCGCGATCCGCAGCGGGGCGCGCTCGCGGGTGCCGCGCACGAGCGCGGGCTGCAGCGCCGTCAGGAGCCCGTCGAGGTCGTCGAGACCGGCCGCCTCCGCGACGGCCTCCAGCTGCCGGCGAGCGGCACCGGCGACGAGCGCGTGCAGCACCTGCTCCGCCCCGGGCGGCACGCCGTCGAGCACGACGAACGCGGGATCGTGGCCGAGCTGCAGGCTGTCCGGCGTCCGCCAGAGCGGCGGCGCAGCGGGGTCGAGGCGGAGCACGCCGGGAGCATGCCCCCTCCTGCCGCCGCGCGCCGCCCGCTCTCCACAGCCCGGTGGATCAGACCGGCGGCGGCGGGTCGTCCCCGCGGAGCATCTCCTCGATCTCGCGGTCGACGTCGTCCTTCGGCGGCTCCGGGGCGGTCAGCCGGGCGATCAGCGCATCGGGGTCGTCGATGTCCGCCGCGGTCGGCAGCAGATCGGGGTGCGACCAGAGGGCGTCCCGGCCGGCCGTGCCGAGCGCCTCCGTGACGCGGCGCCACATCGCTGCGGCCTCCCGCAGCCGACGCGGACGCAGCTCCAGACCGACCAGGGTCGCGAACGCCTGCTCCCCGGGGCCGCCCGTCGCGCGCCGCCGCCGGACGGTCTCGGCGATCGCACCCGATCGCGGCAGCCGCGCCGTCGCGTCGGCGGTGACCACGTCGACCCAGCCCTCGACGAGCGCGAGCGTCGTCTCCAGGCGCGCGAGCGCGGCCTCCTGCGACGCCGTCTTCGGCGGGATCAGCTCCCCGGAGGAGAACGCCTCCTTGAGCCGCTCGGTGTCGGTCGGATCGAACCCCTCCGCGAACCGCTGCACCTGGTCGATGTCGACGCCGAGGTCGCGGGAGAAGTCCGCGATCGTGCTCGTCAGCCCGAGCCGCAGCCAGCGCGCGTGCCGGAACAGGCGGGCGTGCGCGAGCTCGCGCACGGCCAGGTAGAGCGCGATCTGCTGCGCGTCGATGTCGAGCCCCTCGCCGAACGCGGCGAGGTTCTGCGGCAGCAGCGCGGCCTTCCCGTCCGGCAGCAGGGGCACCCCGACGTCGCCGCCGGAGACCACCTCCGCCGACAGGCCGCCGACCACCGCGCCGAGCTGCGCCGCGAAGATCGTGCCGCACACCTGCTGCAGCATCCGGCCGGCGTCCGGCACCCGCGCCGCGAGCTCGCCGGCGATCTCCGGCGGGATCTGCTCGGTGAACACGCTCGTGAGGGAGTCGGCGATGCGGAGCGCCACCGGTTCGGCGAGCTGCACCCAGAACGGCATCGTCGCGCGGATCCACTGCGTGCGGGTCATCGCGGTCGGCGACTCGGGGAGCGTGTCGAACACCGTCGACTCGTCGAGCCAGAGCCCGGCCACGGAGAACGCCTGCGTCACCTCGGTCGCCTGCTGGTCCGTGGCGGACAGCGAGCCCGCACCGGCCGCGGCGATCGCCTGATCCGTGGCGATCGACCAGTCGATCCGGCCGTCGGGGTTCTGCATCGCCTGGCGCAGCTGCGCCATGAGCTGCTCGAGCCCAGCGGCCCCGCCCGGCAGCCCCATCGCCTTCGCGAGCGCAGCGGTGTCCGGTGCGCCGCCGCCCGCCATCATGCGGCGCAGCATCTCCTGCAGATCCGGTTCGGATGCGTCGTCCGGCTCATCGGCCATGGCCTTACGCTAGGCGCTCCATGCAGGCTCAGCGGCCGCGTTCGCCACACGCGCACAACCGGCCATCGGCGGCCGCCGTGATCGCCGGGCTCGCCGTGGCGCTCGTGCTCGTCGTCGCCCTGCTGCCGTCCCCGTACGCGGTGGAGCAGCCCGGTCCGGTCTACGACACCCTCGGATCGAGCGGCACCGGCTCCGCCAGGGCCCCGCTCATCTCGATCCCGTCGAAGACCACCTACCCGACGAACGGCCGGCTCGACATGCTCACCGTCTCGGTGCTCGGCGACGTCTCCTCCGGTCCCTCGTGGCTCGACCTCGCGGAGGCGTGGCTCGATCCGACGAAGTCGGTGATCCCGCTCGAGGCCGTGTTCCCGCAGGGGGAGACGCAGCGGCAGGCGGACCAGCAGAGCGCCGACCAGATGACCTCGTCGCAGCAGAGCGCCATCGCGGCGGCGCTCACCCGGCTCGGCTACGACGTGCGCGGACGCGTCACGGTCGGATCCGTGGAGCAGGGCTCCGCCGCCTCCGATGTGCTGCGACCCGGCGACGTCGTCACGTCCTACGACGGGAAGCCGATCGAGGACGCGTGCTCGCTGCAGAACGCGGTGATCGCGGGCGGTGCGACCGCCTCGACGGTCGTCGTGCGCCGGGACGGCACGTCGCGGACCATCACGATCACCCCGAAGCGCGTCCCGGACGGCGCGGGCGGCACCCGCCCCCTGCTCGGCGTGACCACCTCCGGCACGATCTCCCCGCCGTTCGCCGTCCACCTGAAGATCGACGACGTCGGCGGCCCGTCCGCCGGGATGATGTTCGCGCTCGGGATCATCGACAAGCTCACCCCCGCCTCGTTGACCGGAGGCAGGCACGTCGCGGGGACCGGCACGATCTGCGGCGACGGCACCGTCGGGGCGATCGGCGGCATTGTGCAGAAGATGGCCGCGGCCCGCGCCGCGGGCGCCACCCTGTTCCTCGCGCCCCAGGGCAACTGCGACGAGGTCGCAGGGCACATCCCGAGCGGTCTCGATGTCGTTCCTGTGCGCACCCTCTCCGGCGCCATTGACGCGCTCGAACACGTGCGTGATCAGGGATCCGCTGCGGGTCTGCCCGTCTGTGCCGGGCCGGTAGGCTCGACCGGGTGACGACGCAGGCAGCAGCGCCGGCACGACGTCGGCGGGCGGCGCTCGCCATCACCCTGGGCGTCGTGGTCGTGCTCCTCATCGGGTTCTTCCTCTTCGCGGGGCTCTACACGGACGCCCTCTGGTTCGGGAAGCTGGGGTACTCGGGCGTCCTTTACACGGAATGGCTGACGATCGCGAGCCTGTTCGTGGTCGGGTTCGTCGCGATGGCGGGCCCGGTGATCCTCACCATCCAGCTGGCGTACCGACTTCGGCCCGTGTACGCGAAGCTGACCGCCCAGCTCGACCGCTACCAGCAGGTCATCGAGCCGCTCCGCCGCGTCGTGATGATCGGTGCGCCGATCGTGATCGGGCTGTTCGCGGGGGTCTCGGCGGCGGCGAGGTGGCAGCCGATCCTGCTGCTCCTCCACGCGCAGAACGTGCCGGGGAAGACCGATCCGATCTTCCATCTGAACGTCGGCTTCTACCTCTTCACGCTGCCCGCGTTGCACGGCATCGTCGGGTTCGCCTCCGCTGTGCTCGTGGTCTGCACGATCGCGGCCCTCGCCACCTCGTACCTGTACGGCGGCATCCGCATCGTGGGCCGGGACATCCGGGTCTCGCGCGCCGCCCGGGTGCAGATCGCGGTGACGTTCGCGATCTTCCTCGTGCTGCAGGCGATCAGCCTGTACCTCGACCAGTTCACGACCCTCTCCGACACGAGCACCGGCGGCCTCTTCACCGGCGCCGCGTACGCGGACGTGAACGCCGTCATCCCCGGCCGGCTGATCCTCGCCGTCTGCGCGCTGCTCGTCGCGGCACTGTTCGTCGTCACGGCCGTGATCGGCCGGTGGCGCCTGCCGCTGATCGGTACCGCGCTGCTCGTCGTCGTGTCGATCGTGGTCGGGTCGGTGTTCCCGTGGGCGATGTGGAACCTGCAGGTGAAGCCGAACGAGGGCAGCCTGGAGCGGCCCTACATCACGAACGCGATCTCCGCGACGCAGTCGGCGTACGGCGTGAGCGGCGTGCAGCAGATCTCGTACAACGCGAAGACGACGGCGCAGCCCGGGGCCCTGCGGTCGGACGCGCAGACCACCGCCAACATCCGGATCATCGACCCCGACGTCGTGTCCCCGACGTTCGCGCAGCTGCAGCAGTTCAAGCAGTACTACAAGTTCCCCCAGTTCCTCGACGTCGACCGCTACACGATCAACGGCACCTCGCAGGACGCCGTGGTGGCCGTGCGGGAGCTCAACCAGAGCGGGCTGCAGACCCCGTCCCCGTACAACAACACGTTCGTCTACACGCACGGGTACGGCATCGTCGCCGCGTACGGCAACCAGCGCACCGACAGCGGCGCCCCGTCGTTCTTCGAATCGAACATCCCCTCCTCCGGCGCGCTCGACGTCACCAAGCCCGGCATCTACTTCGGCGAGAACTCGCCCGCGTTCTCGGTCGTCGGCGCCCCGAAGGGTTCGAAGCCCGCCGAGCTCGACTACGTCAGCGGGGAGGGCGCGAACGGCCAGCAGCACTTCACGACCTACTCGGCGACCGGGCCCGGTGAAGGCGGCCCCAGCGTCGGCAACGTGTTCAATCGGCTCGTCTACGCGCTGAAGTTCTCCTCCGACCAGATCCTGCTCTCGAACGCGGTGAACGCGGACTCGCAGATCCTGTACGACCGCGACCCCAAGGCGCGCGTGCAGAAGGTCGCCCCGTACCTGACGCTCGACTCCGACCCGTACCCGAGCGTCGTGAACGGCCGCATCGTATGGATCGTGGACGGGTACACCACGTCCTCGAGCTACCCGTACTCGAGCAGCGAGAGCCTGTCGGACGCGCTGTCGAACTCGAGCGCGAACACCTCCACCAGCTACGCGACGGACCAGATCAACTACATCCGGAACTCCGTGAAGGCGACCGTCGACGCGTACACGGGCAAGGTCACCCTCTACGCCTGGGACGCGAGCGACCCGGTGCTGAAGGCGTGGGAGAACGTGTTCCCGTCGACCGTGCAGCCGATGTCGAAGATGAGCGGCGAGCTCATCAGCCACGTCCGGTACCCGGAGGACCTGTTCCGCGTCCAGCGGCAGGTGCTCGCGCAGTACCACGTGACGGACCCCACCTCCTGGTACCAGGGCGACAACCAGTGGCGGGTGCCGCAGGACACCTCCTCGGCGACCGAGACCGACGCCTCGTCGAAGCAGCCGCCGTACTACCTCACGATGAAGCTGCCGGGGCAGACCTCGCCGACCTTCTCGCTGTACTCCACGTACATCCCGGGCTCGAGCGCGGCGGATCAGCGCGGTGTGCTGACCGGCTACCTCGCGGTCGATGCTGACGCGGGCGCGACCGCCGGCACGAAGCGGGCCGACTACGGCAAGCTGCGGCTGCTCGTGCTGCCGCAGGGCTCGGCGGTCTCCGGGCCCACCCAGGTGCAGGCGTCGTTCCAGTCGGACACGACGATCAAGTCGCAGCTGAACCTCCTGAACATCGGCGGTTCCGGCGGGTCCAGCGTCATCTACGGCAACCTGCTCACGATCCCCGTCGGCGGCGGCCTGCTCTACGTCGAACCGGTGTACGTGAAGTCGAGCTCCGGGTCGTCCTACCCGCTGCTGCGGAAGGTGCTGACGGCGTTCGGCGGCAACGTGCAGATCCAGGACACCCTCGATCAGTCGCTGAACGCGCTCTTCGGCGGGAACTCCGGCACGAACACCCCGGACTCCTCGAACGGCAGCGGGTCGTCTAGCGGCTCCGGCAGCGGTTCCACCAGCGGATCCGGGACCGGCTCGACGAGCAACGCCAAGCTCCAGGCCGCGCTGGCGGACGCCAAGCAGGCGCTCGCCGACCGCGAGGCCGCCTACGCGAAGAACGACCTCGTCGCCGCAGCGCAGGCCGACCAGAAGCTGCAGCAGGCGATCGCCGCCGCCATCGCGGCCGAGGGCTGATCCTCGGCCGCGCCGCGGGGTGGTAGGCTTCTACACGCATCGCGGGGTGGAGCAGTTCGGTAGCTCGCTGGGCTCATAACCCAGAGGTCGTAGGTTCAAATCCTGCCCCCGCAACCACGAGGCGAGAGCCCCGGGTCCGATCGGATCCGGGGCTCTTCCCATTCAGGCGCGGTTCGCGCGCATGGCCGAGGATCGATCCGTGGGACGTCGTCGGGGCCGCGCGCCGCGGAACGACGCGGCGTATCTCTGGCGCGCGACGCCGTCGCGGCGTCGGCGACGGCCGGCGCTCGTCTACCTCCCGGGCCTCGGTCCGCACTCGACGGGGTCGACGCCGCGCCAGCGGCTGCTGCAGCGCATCGAGGTGCTCGGGCTCGCGAGGTCGTTCGACGTCTGGCTCGTGGCCAGGCGGGGGTCGGTGCCGAAGGGGACCTCCATGACCGACCTCGCCCGCGACCACGCTGCGGCGATCCTCGCCCGCTTCCCCGACGGCGTCGACGTGGTCGGCGAGTCGACCGGCGGCAGCATCGCGCTGCGGCTCGCGATCGATCACCCCGAGGCGGTGAGGCGGCTCGTGGTGATCTCGGCGGCGGGGCGGATGCGGCGCGGGGGTGCGGAGGCGCAGAACGCGACCGCCGACGACCTCCGCGCCGGCGACCCGCGGGCGGCCGCGGCGACGATGCTCGCCGGCACGGACGACCGGCGCGCCGTCCGGGCGGTGCTGCGCGTGGTCGGCCTGCTCGCCGGCCGGCTGGCGATCGGGTTCGCCGACCGGGACCTCGTGCGGCTCATCGACGCGGAGGACGGGTTCGACGTGGAGGGGGAGCTGGAGCGGATCGCCGCGCCGACCGTCCTGATCGGCGGCCACCGGGACGGGTACTTCTCGCCCGAATTGCTCGCGCGGGCGGCCCGCCGCATCCCCGACGCGGTCGCCGTCGACCTCCCGGGCAAGGGACACCTGAGCGCCGCGCTCGACGGCTCGGTCCGGAAGGTGATCCGCGAGCGCCTCCTGCCCGGCGGCTGAACGACTCCGGAGCTGGTTCAGCCGCCGACCGCGCGGCGCACGAGCTCGCGGACGACGCCCTCGTCCTCCTCCGTCAGCTCGGTGACCGCCCAGGAGGTCGGCCACATCGTGCCGTCGTCGAGCTGCGCGGGCCCGAAGAAGGTGAGGTTCGCGTAGCGGCCCTTGAACCGGGCGCGCTCCTGGAAGAACAGGACGGGCTTGCCGTCCGCGCCGGCGTAGGCCGGGCTGCCGTACAGCAGCTTCGGGCGCAGCATCGGTGCGACCTCGCCGACGATCGCGTGCACGCGCTCCGCGTTCGTCCGGTCCGGTTCCTCGAGCTCGGCGATCCGCTCCAGCACCGCCTGCAGCGCCTCGGCCGCGGACTGCTCGGCCTTCAGCTCCTTCGCGCGCTGCCGCATCGCGGCCCGCTCCTCCGGGGAGAACCCGCTTCCGGACCTCGTCATGTCGACGCTCCGGACCTCAGCGGCGCGACGGGTCGTCGCCGGTCTCGCGCATCCAGTGCTCGCGGAAGAACATCCGGCCGAACCACTGGGAGAGCTGACCGCTCTGGAACTGCTGCGGGTCCGCGTCGTACACCGCCGCGCCGTCGGGCCGCGGCAGGTCCGCGGCGTCGTCGTCGGTCAGGGACGTCGACACCGCTGCGGTGGTGATGCCGGTGATCCGTTGCGCATCCACGAACCGCCGCCCGGCGGACGTGCGCACGACGAGGCCGTCGAAGAAGTCGAGGGCGTCGTCCTGCAGGACGTGCTCGACCGTCCCGATCACGGAGCCGTCTGCGGTGTGCACCTCGGTGCCGGTCCGCAGCGCGAGGTAGGAGATGGGTTCGTCGGTCATGCGAGCGAGTCTCGCGCCCCTGCCCCTTCGAGCGGAAGCCGGAGGTTCGGGCGCGCCCCGTCGCGGCGGTACCGTGCGGTGTGGCCGACCACCCCGCCGTGACCCTGCGCTCCGGCATCGATGCCGACCTGGACGTCCTGTACCGGCTCGGTGCCGACCTCGGCAGCTGGGAGGAGCGGAACGCCTCCCCGCCTGCGCCGCTCACCCGCGCGGCCTTCGTGGCGCGACTGGAGCGCGAGGCGGAGGCCCAGCCGGATTCGGTCCGCTTCGTGGTGGAGGCGGACGGCACCGCCGTCGGCGGGGTCTCCCTGTTCGGGGTCGATCGCTTCGCCGGGCACGCCGAGGTCGGCATCGGGCTCGTGCCGGAGGCGCGGGGTCGGGGCATCGGCACGGCGGCGATCGCGCAGATCGTCGAGTTCGCGTTCGTGCGCCAGAACCTCCGCAGGCTCCACCTGCAGGCGATCGCATCGAACGCCGGCGCGCTGGCCGTGTACGAGCGGGCGGGCTTCGTGGAGGAGGGGCGGCTCCGCGAGCACGCGTGGGTCCGTGGCGCGTACGAGGACATCGTGCTGATGGGACTGCTCCGGTCCGACTGGGAGGCCGGGCGGCCCGCCTCGGCCTCCTAGCATCGGGGCATGGTCCGGATCGCGGTCGCGCAGTTCGCCCCCGGCTCCGACGTCGGGGCGAACCTCGCGGAGGCGCAGGCGCTGGTCGCGGAGGCAGGGCGAGCCGGCGCCGCGCTCGTCGTCCTGCCCGAGTACGCGTCGTTCTTCGAGCAGCGCATGGGACCCCGGTTCGCGGAGCGCGCACAGCCGCTGGAGGGCGCCTTCGTCGAGGGGATGCGGCAGGCCGCGGCGGAAGCCGGTGCCGTCGCCGTGTTCGGGCTCGTCGAGCAGGCGGTGGGCCGGCGGTTCCGGAACACGGCCGTCGCGGTCTCGCCCGACGGGGTCGTGGCGACCTACCGGAAGACCCACCTCTACGACGCGTTCGGCGCCGCCGAGAGCACCTGGGTCGAGGCGGGTGCGCTCGAACCGCCGCAGACCTTCCTCGTCGGCGACCTCCGGGCCGGCCTGCAGACCTGCTACGACCTGCGGTTCCCGGAGGTGACGCGCGTGCTCGCCGACGCGGAGGTCGACCTCGTCCTCGTCCCCGCGGACTGGGTGCCCGGCCAGGACAAGGTGCACCACTGGCGCACACTGCTCGGCGCGCGGGCGATCGAGAACACGGCCTTCATCGCCGCGGCCGGCCAGATCCCTCCTGCCGGCGTCGGCACGAGCCTCGTGCTCGACCCCGCCGGGCGCGTGCTCGTGGAGCTGGGGGAGGAACGCGGTCTCGCGGTCGCCGACCTCGATCCCGCGCGGATCCGGGAGGTGCGCGCCGCGAACCCGGCCCTCCGCCTCCGCCGCTACACGGTCCTCCCGCGCTGACTAGCGCGGCGCGAGGGTCGCGAGTCGCTCGGACGCCTCGGCCAGCACGGCCGGCGACTTGCAGTACGCGAAGCGGACCAGCGAGCGCAGCCGTGCCGCCTGCTCGCCCCGGCAGAAGGCCGAGACCGGCACGGCGACCACGCCCGCGAGCTCCGGGAGCCGGCGGCAGAGGTCGGCCCCGTCGGGGAAGCCGAGCGCGGCGCCGTCCGCGATCACGAAGTACCCGGCCTGCGGGCGGGAGACCGGCAGCCCCGCCGTCTGCAGGCCGGCCGTCAGCAGGTCGCGCCCCGCCTGCAACGTCGCGGCGATGCCCGCGAACACGGCGTCGGGCAGGTCGAGGCCCGCCGCGATCGCGGGCTGGAAGGGGGCGCCGTTCACGTAGGTGAGGAACTGCTTCACGGCGAGCGCGCTGCTCACGAGCTCGGCAGGGCCGGTCAGCCAGCCGATCTTCCAGCCCGTCGTGCTGAAGGTCTTGCCGCCGGAGGAGATCGTGATCGTCCGGTCCCATGCGCCGGGCAGGGCTGCGACCGGGAGGTGGCGCGCGCCGTCGAACACGAGGTGCTCGTAGACCTCGTCGGTCACGATCAGCGCGTCATGCCGCTCCGCCGCCTCGACCACCACCCGCAGCAGGGCCTCGTCGAGCACCGTGCCCGTCGGGTTGTGCGGGGTGTTCAGGAGGATGACCCGGGTGCGGTCGGTGATCGCCTCGCGCAGCCGGTCGGCGTCGGGACGCCAGTCCGGCCAGTCGAGCGGCACCGTCCGGTGCACCCCTCCGGCGAGGGCGATGATCGCGCCGTACGCGTCGTACGCCGGCTCGAGCGTCAGCACCTCGTCGCCCTGCTCGACGAACGCCAGCAGCACGGCCGCGAGCGCCTCGGTCGCGCCCGCCGACACGAGCACCTCGGTCTCCGGATCGACCGTCAGCCCGTACCAGCGCTGCTGGTGCCGCGCGATCGCCTCCCGCAGCACCGCGGTGCCGCGACCGGGCGGGTACTGGTTCACCCCGGCGGCGATCGCGTCCTGCGCGGCGCGGAGCACCTCCTGCGGGCCGTCCGTGTCCGGGAAGCCCTGGCCGAGGTTGATCGAGCCCGTCGACACGGCCAGGGCGCTCATCTCGGCGAAGATGGTGGTGCCGGGCAGTCCGTCGGCGGTGAGCAGACCGGCTCCGGCCGCTGCGCGTCGCCACGGTCCCGTCCTCCACACGTCCACCACCGTATGCGGCCGGACGTCCAAGAAGGGGCTCTGCCGGCTCATAGGAATCCCATGGATGCACCGTGCACCCTGTACGGGCTTTGGAAGGAGCACCATGAGCGACAGCACTCCCCGACCCGACGAGGGCATCCCCGCCGGCGACGGCGGGCACCTCCGGGACGAGGCCGACGCCACCTCGACGCGCGAGTTCCCGTTCGAGGCGGGGCAGGTGCACGCTCCGGCGGAGGGTGAGGCGTTCCACCGCCGCGAGCGACGCGGCCTCCTCGTGCCCGTCGTGGCGGCTGCCGTGGTGGCGGCGCTCATCGGCGGCGGCATCGGTGCGGGCATCGCGATCGCGGTGGCCCCGCGGACGACGCTCACCACCGCGAGCGGGGGCAGCTCCGGCGTCGTCATCAACAACCCGTCGACCGCGACCGCCGTGTCCGCCGTCGCGGCGAAGGCGTCGCCGTCGGTGGTCACGATCTCGGTGAACGCGCCGAACGAGTCCGGCACCGGCTCCGGCATCGTGCTGTCCGCGGACGGCGACGTCCTCACCAACAACCACGTCGTGACCCTCGACGGCGACACGGGTGGCGGCACGATCTCCGTGACCGCGTCGGACGGGCACATCTACCCCGCGAAGGTCGTCGGCACGGACCCGCTGAACGACCTCGCCGTCATCCGGCTCACCGGCGCCTCGGGCCTCACGCCCGCGACGTTCGCCAACTCCGGCGACCTCAACGTCGGCGACTCGGTGGTCGCGATCGGCGCGCCGCTCGACCTGCCGAACACCGTCACCACGGGGATCGTCAGCGCCCTGAACCGGAGCATCGCGGTCGCGTCGTCGGCGGTGCCGAAAGGCTCGAGCGGCTCAGGAGGGGACACCGGCGGGAACGGCAGCGGCAGCAACCCGTTCAACTTCTGGGACTTCGGGAACGGCAGCGGGTCGAGCGCCCAGACGCAGACGAACAACATCTACCTGTCCGTCCTGCAGACCGACGCGGCGATCAACCCGGGCAACTCGGGCGGCGCGCTGCTCGACTCGCAGGGCGACGTCATCGGCGTCAACGTGGCGATCGCGGGGACCAACTCGAGCTCGTCCGGCCAGTCCGGCAGCATCGGCGTCGGCTTCGCCATCCCGTCGACGATCGCCAAGCGCATCGCGGACGACATCATCGCGGGCAGGACGCCCACCCACGGGCAGCTGGGCGTGTCGTCCGTGGCGAACGAGTCGGCCTCGACCGGCACCGTCGCGGGCATCAAGGTGTCGTCGGCCACGGCAGGCGGTCCTGCTGCGAAGGCCGGGATCCAGAAGGGCGACATCATCACGGCCGTCGGCAAGGTCGCGGTCACGAGCTACACCGATCTCGCCGGCCAGGTGCGCTCGTACGCGGCGGGGACGAAGGTGCCCGTCACGTACTCCCGGGGCGGCCAGTCGCACACCGTCACCGTCACGCTCGGCTCGACGCCCTCCTCCTGACGCATGGGCGCGGCGTGGGGCATCGCGCTCGTCGGCATGCTGGCGGTGCTCCTCGTCGTGTTCATCCGCCGGCTGCGGCTCCTCGGTGAGGGCTCGGGCCGCATGATCGCGATCGGCGTGGTGGTCGGCCTGGCGCTGGTCGCGATCGGGCTGCTGATCCAGGGCCTCGGATGACGCCGGATCCCTAGACTTCGTGCGCGGCGGTCACGCCGGACAGGACGAACGAAGATGCTCACGCGCCCCCAGCAGGCCGTTGCGGCCGCCAGCCACGTCGATCGCCGCCTCGCCGAGGCGGGCGTCTCCCCGGACGCCGAGTTCCGCGAGCGCCTGGACCGGCACTTCCCGCGGCTCTTCGAGCACTTCACCGACGTCTACGGGGACCGCCCCGACTGCCTGGAGCAGCTCGCCGCCCTCGTCGTCGCGATCGCCCGCGCCGCGGGGGAGCGCCCCGCCGACCTGAAGGAGCTCGACCGGGCGCGCGAGGCCGACCCCGGCTGGTTCCTGAGCAACCGGATGCTCGGCGGCGTCTGCTACGTCGACCGGTACGCGCAAGACCTCGAGGGCGTGCGAGCCCGCATCCCCTACTTCCGGGAGCTCGGGCTCACCTACCTGCACCTCATGCCGCTCTTCGCAGCGCCGGAGGGGGACTCGGACGGCGGGTACGCGGTGTCCAGCTACCGCGACGTGAACCCGGCCCTCGGCGACATGGACCAGCTGCGCCTCCTGGCGGCCGAGCTGCGGGCGGCCGGCATCTCGCTCGTCGTCGACTTCATCTTCAACCACACCTCCGACGAGCACGCCTGGGCGGTCGGGTGCGTGGGCGGCGATCCCGCCTACGCCGACTTCTACCGGATCTACCCCGACCGGACCATGCCGGACCTGTTCGAGGCGACGACGCGGGAGGTCTTCCCGGACGACCACCGCGGCAGCTTCGTCCAGCTGCCGGACGGGCGCTGGATCTGGTCGACCTTCTACCACTTCCAGTGGGACCTGAACTACGCGAACCCCGCCGTCTTCACGGCGATGGCGGGCGAGATGCTGTTCCTCGCGAACGTCGGCGTCGACGTGCTCAGGATGGACGCGGTCGCCTTCATCTGGAAGCAGCTCGGCACGGACTGCGAGAACCTCCCGCAGGCGCACACCCTGATCCGCGCCTTCAACGCGGTGTGCCGCATCGCCGCGCCGGCCGTGCTGTTCAAGTCCGAGGCGATCGTCCACCCCGACCGCGTCGTCGAGTACATCGCGCCGGAGGAGTGCCAGCTCTCCTACAACCCCCTGCAGATGGCGCTCGTCTGGGAGGCGCTCGCCACCAGGGACGCCCGGCTGCTGTCCCAGGCGCTCGAGCGCCGGCATGCGATCCCGGCGGGGACCGCCTGGGTCAACTACGTGCGCAGCCACGACGACATCGGGTGGACCTTCGCGGACGAGGACGCCGCGGAGCTCGGCATCGACGGCTTCGAGCACCGCCGGTTCCTCAACGCCTTCTACGTGAACCGCTTCCCCGGCTCGTTCGCTCGCGGAGTGCCGTTCCAGGAGAACCCGCGGACCGGCGACGCCCGCGTCTCCGGCACGACCGCGTCGCTCGCGGGTGTCGAGGCGGGGGATCCGTACGGCGTGCAGCGCGTGCTGCTCGCCCATTCGATCGCGCTGTCGACCGGAGGTGTTCCGCTCCTGTACCTGGGCGACGAGGTGGGGCAGCTGAACGACTACGGGTACCTCGCGGTGCCGGAGCACGCCGGGGACAGCCGCTGGGTGCACCGGCCGCCGTACCCGGCCTCGCGCTACGCGGAGCGGACGGACCCCGACACCGACGCGGGCGCCATCTCGCTCGGACTCCGGCGCCTCGTGCACGTGCGGCGCGAGACCGAGGAGCTCGCGGGCGGCGCGCTCGTCGGCTTCGGGACCCACGACCCGCACGTGCTCGGATACCAGCGGCCGGGCGTCTCCGGCACCGTGCTGGTGCTCGCGAACGTGTCGGAGGAGGAGCGCGTGGTGCCGGCGGAGGCGTTCGCGGCGATGCCCGCCGTCGCACACGACCTCATCACCGACACCGACGTGGAGCTGTGGGCGGACGTGCCGCTCGCGCCCCTCCAGGTCCGCTGGCTGCAGCTCTGAAGGGGGCGGTGCGGGTCAGGAGGCGACGGGCTTCGGCGGGTCCGGCAGCCGGACCTCGCCCGGGAACGTCGCCGGAGCGGGGCCGAACGCGTCGCGGGTCGCGGAGACGACCCGGCGCCCGGCGATGCGGTTGCCGGCCCCGCCGACGACGGCCCCGATGCCGAACGGCACCGCGCGGCCGACGAGGCTCGCCCCCTGCCGTGCCGCGAACCGGCGCACGAAGCTCCGCCGCACCCGATTCGTCAGGCCCTTGAGCATCGTGCCCGGCACGCGGGTGGTCACCAGCTCGGCCCAGTAGGCGTTGCGCGGCTTCCCCGTGCCGGTCACCTCGCCGGCGAACTGCTGGACCAGCGTGGCTCCGGCCGGCCCGAGCATCAGCGCCATGACGAGGGTGCTCGACCGCTCCGTGTCGGCGGTGGGGAGCCCGTGCACCTCCGCGACCGACTGCGCGAACAGGGCGCTCGCCTCCAGGAATCCGACGGTCTCCGCGCCGCTGATGCCGAGCGCCGTCGCCGTGCCGACGCCGGGCACCACCGCGGCCGCTCCGGTCGCGGCGCCCCCGGCCGTCACGGCCGCGACATAGCGGCGTTCGAGGATCCGGATCACCTCCTCAGGCGAGGCCGAGGGGTTCCGCCTGCGGATCGAGCGGAGATGCGCGAGCACCACCGGTCGATGCACCGACAGCAGGCGGTCGAAGCCGTGCCTCGTCCACCTCGTGGCGATGTCGTCGTCGTTCGGGAGCGCACTCATGGTGGACGCGATCATAGGAAGCCGCGCCGGACGGCGGCCGCACGTGCAGCCGGTGCTAGCGTCGGTCGGCCGTCGGACGACCCGCGGCATGTGCACCCCAGCGAGAGACCCCCGTGACCATCCAGTACTTCGCCGCGAACCAGAACCTGGTGTTCGTGCCGGCGCTGTTCGCGCTGCTGGCGGCGACCGTGGTGGTCTGCCTGCCGATCGCCTTCGCGCCCGCGCTGCGCCGGTCGCCCCGTCGCACCCCGCTCGTCGCGCTGGTGGTCGTCGTCGCCGTCGTGGGGCTCGTCGGCACCGCGATCCTCGCCGCGGGAGGGTTCCGCACGCTCGGGAACGAGCGCGCGGCGGTGCGGACCTGGATCGCGACCACCTACGGGCTCCGGCTCGACAGCGGCACGGTCGGCGAGCTCGTGGACGGGGGGAGCCCGGCGCCGACGCTGCCGACCCAGGCGGCCGCGCTCGGGCTGCCGCAACCCACCAAGAAGCACGCGTTGAAGCTCGTCCCGACCACGACGGACGGCGACACCTACCAGCTGACGTTCGGCGGGAAGCCGCTCCCGAAGGCTCCGTGACGGCTCAGGCGTAGTCCTCCGTGTAGCGGTCGAACGCCTCCTCGATCGAGCCGTCGAACTGGAGCGACCCCTTGTCGAGGTAGAGCCCGCGCTGGCAGAACCGCTTCAGGTCGCCGTCGTTGTGGGACACGAAGAACATCGTGCGCCCCTCGTCGAGCATCTCCTCGATGCGCGTGTAGCACTTCCGCCGGAAGTTGCGATCGCCGACCGCGAGCACCTCGTCGACGAGCAGGATCGGTTCGTCCAGCCGGGCGATCACGGAGAACGCGACCCGCACCTTCATGCCGCTGGAGAGGTGCTTGTAGGGGGTGTTGACGAAGTCCTTGATCTCCGCGAAGTCGATGATGTCGTCGAACTCCTCGGCGATCTGCGCCTTCGACTTGCCGTGCAGGCCGGCCGCGAGGAACACGTTGTCGCGCACGGAGAGGTCGTCCACGAAACCGCCGGTGATCTCGATGAGCGGCGCCACGCCCTGACGCACGGAGACGGAGCCCTCGTCCGGGATCAGCACCTCGGCGACCATCTTCAGCAGGGTCGACTTCCCCTGGCCGTTCCGGCCGACGACGCCGATCGCCTCGCCCTGCGCGACGTCGAAGCTCACGTTGCGGAGCGCCCAGAACTCGTCGGGCGCCTGGCGCAGCTCCTTGCGGCCGAACATGTCCTTCAGCGTGCGCTTGCGGCCGCGGTCGCGCTGGAAGCGGACCCCGACGTCCTCCACGGAGATCACCGGAGCGGGCATCACAGCTCCTTCAGCACGCGCGGGACGGACCGCCGGAACACGACCGCGCCGATCGTGAACAGGATCACCGACACGATCGTGCCCTCGACCACGTAGGCCCAGTCCACGATGTCGGGGAAGAAGCACCCGCGGTAGAGGTCCAGGATGCCGGCCAGCGGGTTGAGCCCGTAGAGGAAGTGCAGGACCGGGTTGCCGATCGCCGGGTGGTAGAGCACCGGCGCGCCGTAGAACAGCACGCGAAGGCCGAGCTTCACGACCCGCTCGAGATCGCGGTAGAACACCGAGAGCGGCGCGATGACGAAGTTGCAGCCCACCGTGAGCAGGACCTGCAGCACGATCGCCAAGGGCAGGTAGACGATCGTCCACGGGCTCGGGGCCTTCAGATTGATCAGCGCGAAGAACACGATGATCGAGAGGCTGATGACGAATTCGATGCCCTTGGACGCGATCTGCCGCAGGATCCAGATGCTGCGCGGGATCTTCACCGAGCGGATGAGCTTGCCCTCCTGACGGAAGGCGCGCGTCGCGTCGGAGAGGTTGCCGTTGAACCAGGTCCAGGGCAGTACTGCGCAGAGCAGGAAGATGATGTACGGCTCGTGCGCGAGGTCCGCTCGTCGTGGGAAGACGAAGCCGAAGATCACCCAGTAGATCATCCCCATCAGCAGCGGGTCGATGATCGACCACAGGTACCCGAGCCTGCTGGTCGTGTACCGGACCTTGAGGTCGCGGGTGGTGAGCAGCCAGAGGGCCTGCCGGTAGCGCGCCCAGTACGACGTCCGCTTCGCAGGTCTGATGGCGCGCGGCGCGGAGACGGCAGTCGTCACGGAGGTCCTCTGAGGCGGCGGATGGGGTCAGGGGCGGCGGCCGCCGCGCCGGTCGCTCATGCTAACCCCCGCCCGCTCTGCACCCGGGTGCCACGCGCATTCGCGGCACCGTCCGGGATGCGCCTCGATACAGTCGACGGCGTGACGGCGCCGGAGGTCCCCCAGCCCAGCACCGGCACGGAGTCCGTGCTGATCCTCGAGGGCCTGACGAAGCGGTTCGGCGACACGGTCGCGGTCGACGCCATCGATCTCGAGGTCGGGGCCGGTTCCTTCATGGGCATCGTGGGCCCGAACGGCGCGGGCAAGACGACGACGCTCTCGATGGTGACGGGGCTGCTGCGGCCCGACGGTGGTCGGGTGCTCGTGCACGGGATCGACGTCTGGGCGGAACCGGACCGCGCGAAGCGCGCCATCGGCGTGCTCCCCGACGCGCTCCGACTGTTCGATCGGCTCTCCGGAGCGCAGCTGCTGCACTACTCGGGCGTGCTGCGCGGGCTCGACGCCGCGACGGTGCGGCAGCGGACCGCCGACCTGGTCGCGGCGTTCGGCCTCGAGGACGCGACCGGGCGCCTCGTGGCGGACTACTCCGCGGGCATGACGAAGAAGATCGCGCTGGCCGCCGCGATGATCCATTCGCCGCGCCTCCTCGTGCTCGACGAGCCGTTCGAGTCCGTCGACCCGGTCTCGGCGGCGAACATCGTCGAGATCCTGCAGCGGTACGTCGCAGCGGGCGGCACGGTCGTGCTGTCGAGCCACGGCATGGACCTCATCCAGCGGGTGTGCGACCACGTCGCGGTGATCGTCGGCGGCCGCGTGCTCGCCGCGGGCACCACGGACGAGGTGCGCGCGGGGGAGACGCTGGAGGAGCGCTTCGTCGCGCTCGCCGGCGGTCGCCGCGCGGCGGCGGGCATGGAGTGGCTGCACTCCTTCACCGAATGACCTCGCTGCTGGTGCGGCTGAAGCTGCGGCTGCTCGCGGGTCAGTTCCGCCGGAGCCCGTGGCAGGTCGTGGGACTCGTGCTCGCACTCGTCTACGGCGCCGGCATCACCCTGATGCTCGTCGTGCTGCTGATCGGGCTCCGCTTCGCCCCCACCGAGGTGGCTGCGCCGGTCGTGGTCGGTGGCGGCTCGGTGGCCGTGCTCGCGTTCCTCGTCGTACCCGTGTTCGTCGGAATCGACGACACGCTCGATCCCCGCCGGTTCGCGCTGTTCGGCATCGAACGGACGCGGCTCGCGCTCGGCCTCGCCGTGGCCGGGACGGTCGGCGTCCCGGCCCTCGCGCTGCTGCTCGTCGCCCTCGCGACCGCGGTGACGTGGTCGCGCTCGCCCCTCGCGGCGCTCGTCGCGGTCGTCTGCACCCCGGTCATCGTGCTCACGTGCGTGCTCCTCTCCCGCATCGGCGCCACGAGCGCCGGGCTCCTCCTGTCCACCAGGCGCTCGCGGGAGACGGTGGCGGCCGTGCTGGTGATCCTCGTCTCGTTGCTCGCACCCGTCGTGGTCGCCCTGGCGGACCTCGGCATCGGGACGCGGGCGCTCGCGACCATCGGCCCGGCGGCGGCCGTGCTCGGCTGGACCCCGCTCGGCGCGGCGTGGGCCGCACCGGCGAGCATCACGGCCGGAGACGCGGCAGGCCTGGGGCAGCTCGCCGTGGCGCTCGCCACCCTCGTGCTGCTCGCGTTCGCCTGGCGCGGGCTCGTCCGCGTCGCCCTCGTCTCCACGGGACGGCAGGCCGAACCGCAGACGGTCGTCGGCATCGGCTGGTTCGGCCGGCTCCCCGCCACCCCGCGGGGCGCGATCGCGGCGCGCGCCGCGACCTACTGGGCCCGCGACGTGCGGTACCGCGTGAGCGTGATCAGCATCCCCGTCACCCCGATCGTGCTCGTGCTCGTGCTGGGGCTCGCGGGGGTCCCCGGTCCGGTCCTGGCGCTGATCCCCGTGCCCGTCGTCGCCCTCGTCCTCGGCTGGGCGTCGCACAACGACATCGCCTACGACCACACCGCGGTGTGGCTGCACGTCGCGGCAGGGGTGCGCGGCGTCGACGACCGATCGGGCCGCATCGCGCCGGTGCTGTTCGTCGGCCTGCCGGTCCTGATCGCCGGATCCTTCGTGAGCGCGGCCATCGCCGGCAGCCTCCTGCTCACGGCTCCGCTCGTGGGAGTGGCCTGCAGCCTGCTGCTCGCCGGCACCGGCATCGGCGGGGTCACCTCCGCGCTGATGCCGTATCCGGTGCCCCGCCCGGGCTCCTCGCCGTTCCAGCAGCCGAACTCGACCGGCGGCCTGTCCGCCGCCGTGCAGTCGGTGCTGTTCCTGCTGCAGCTCCTGCTCGCCGCCCCCGCGATCCTCCTCGGCCTGCTGGCCTTCGCCGGCTCGGTGCCTGCGGCGTGGGGCTCGCTCGCGGTCGGGCTGGTCGTGGGGATCGCCGTCCTATGGCTCGGGACCGTGTGGGGTGGGCGGATCTTCGAGCGGCGGGGCCCGGAGCTGCTCGCGGCGGCACTTCGCGCCTGATCCTCCGGGATCGACGCCACGCGGGGCCGGGAGCGTCCTACCCTGGTGCGCATGGCGCGCGACTCCGTGACCGATCCCGCCGGCGGGACGTCGACCCTCGACCGGGAGCTCGAGGAGCTGCTGAACGGCGAGCTCACCGAGGACGGTGACCACGACCGCTTCTCCCACTACGTGCAGAAGGAGAAGATCGTCGAGTCCGCGGTCACCGGCAAGCCGGTCCGCGCGCTCTGCGGCAAGGTCTGGGTGCCGGGGCGCGACCCCGAGAAGTTCCCGATCTGCCCGGACTGCAAGAAGATCTACGACCGCCTGAAGTAGCGCGGTTCAGGCCAGCGCGGTTCAGGCCAGCGCGGTCGGGATCGCCGGGTCGCCGCCGGAGAGCCGCATGGCCTCCGGAGGCAGCTCCGCGACGACCCGGGCGTGGTGCGCCCTCGCCGCCCGCGTGCCCTCGACGCCCACGAACGCCGGGTCGGGCCGCCCGTCGACGACGAGCGGGACGATCAGGTCGCGGCCGCCGTCGAGGCGTGGCTGCACGTCGGCGACGACGATCCGCTCCTCGCGTGCCGTGCCGCCTTCCAGCAGCCGGAAGGCCCACTTCCGCCCGCCGCTGCCGGCCTTCTCGATCGACTTCTTCGCCACAGGGCGCATGGTGCCGTCCTGGTCCGCGCGCTCCACGAGCTTGTAGACGAAGCCCGCGGTGGGGTGGCCGGAGCCGCCCACCAGCCGCGTGCCCGCGCCGTACGAGTCGACCGGGGACGCTGCGAGGCCCGCGATCGCGTACTCGTCGAGGTCGTTCGTGACGGTGATCCTCGTGCCGGTCGCGCCGAGCGCGTCCAACCGGTCCCGCACCGCCCGCACCACGACGGGCAGGTCGCCGGAGTCGATGCGGACCGCGCCGAGCTCCGGCCCCGCGACCCGCACGGCGGTCTCGACGGCGCGCAGCACGTCGTAGGTGTCGACGAGCAGCGTCGTGCCCGGCCCCATGGCCGCGACCTGGGCCCGGAACGCCGCCTCCTCGCTGTCGTGCAGGAGCGTGAACGCGTGTGCGGCGGTCCCCATCGTCGGGACCCCCCAGCGCCGCCCGGCCTCGAGGTTCGAGGTCGCGCCGAAGCCCGCGATCCAGGCCGCGCGCGCCGCCGCGACGGCCGCACGCTCGTGTGTGCGGCGCGAACCCATCTCGGCGAGCGGCCGCCCGGCCGCGGCCGAGACCATCCGCGCCGCCGCCGTCGCGATCGCGCTGTCCGCGTTCAGCACGCTGAGGATCAGGGTCTCGAGCACGACGCCCTCCCCGAACGGCGCCTCGACCGTGAGCACGGGGGAGGAGGGGAAGTAGAGCTCGCCCTCGCGGTAGCCGCTGATGCGGCCCCGGAACCGGTAGTCCGCGAGCCAGTCGAGGCAGCGCGGCGAGACGACCCGCTCGGCCCCCAGCCAGGCCAGCTCCGCATCACCGAACCGGAAGCGCTCGAGCGTTTCCAGCAGGCGGCCCACCCCCGCGAGCACGCCGTACCGGCGGCCCCCCGACAGCCGCCTCGAGAAGACCTCGAACACGCTCGGCCGCTCCGCCGTGCCGTCGCGCAGCGCGGCGTCCAGCATCGTGAGCTCGTACCGGTCGGTCAGCAGCGCGGTGCTCGTCACCCCTGGAGCCTAGGGACCGGGCCTGCGCCCCCTCCAACTGGGGCCTGGGTGCCGGGTGCGGCCCGTCCGTACGCTGGCCCGACGCCCGGTCACCCAGCCGCGCCCCGCCGGTCACCCCGCCGACGGCCCCCACCCGCCCGGAAGGTCTCCTCCGATGGTCCCCACCCAGGACGTCGCGTTCCTCCTCGCCGAGCCCCGTGCCCTGCACGCGCTCGACCTCATGCCCGCCGGCGTCGTCGCCGTCGTGCTCGTGGCCTTCGCCACCGCCCTCGTGACCGTCTCCGTCCGCCGCCGCGACGCCGACTGACCGTCAGCCGGGGGCCGTTAGGCTGTCCGGCCGTGACGGACGCGCCGATCGGAGTCTTCGACTCGGGGGTCGGCGGGCTCACCGTGGCGCGGGCGATCATCGACCAGCTGCCGAACGAATCGGTGCTCTACGTGGGCGACACCGCCCACTCGCCGTACGGCCCCAAGCCGCTCGCCGAGGTGCGCGCGTATGCCCTGGCGGTGATGGACGACCTGGTCGCCCAGGGCGTGAAGCTGCTCGTCATCGCCTGCAACACCGCCTCCGCCGCGATGTTCCGGGATGCCCGCGAGCGCTTCACCCTCGGCGCCGGCATCCCCGTGGTCGAGGTGGTCCTGCCCGCCGTCCGCGCGGCGACCCGCCGCACGACCACCAAGCGGATCGGCGTGATCGGGACCGAGGGGACCGTGCGGTCCAACGCGTACCCGGACGCCTTCGTCGCGGACCCGGACATCACCGTCGTGCAGGCCGCCTGCCCCCGGTTCGTCGAGTTCGTCGAGGCGGGCATCACCACGGGCCCCGAGCTGTTCGCGGCCGCCGAGGAGTACCTCGCCCCGCTCAAGGCTGCCGACATCGACACGCTCCTGCTGGGCTGCACCCACTACCCGCTGCTGTCCGCGGCCATCCGCCTCGTCATGGGGCCGGACGTGGCGCTCGTCTCCTCCGCCGAGGAGACCGCGGCGGACGTGTACCGGAACCTCGTCGAGCACGACCTGCTGCGCACCGCGCCCACGCCGCCCACCCACCGGTTCGAGGCCACCGGCTCGAGCGAGGGCTCGTTCCTGCGCCTCGCGCGGCGGTTCCTCGGCCCGGAGGTCGCGACCGTCGACCTCGTGCGCACCGGGGCCATCACCCTTCCGACGACAGGAGAGCAGCAATGACCGAACGCCGCGACGGCCGCGCCGCCGACGACCTCCGTCCCGTCACCATCGAGCGGGGGTGGAGCAGCCAGGCGGAGGGGAGCGCCCTGATCTCGTTCGGGGAGACCCGCGTGCTCTGCACGGCGTCGTTCACCAACGGGGTGCCCCGCTGGCTGCAGGGGAAGGGCAGGGGGTGGGTGACCGCCGAGTACGCCATGCTGCCCCGCTCGACGAACGACCGCATGGACCGGGAGAGCGTCAAGGGCAGGATCGGGGGGCGCACCCACGAGATCTCCCGGCTCATCGGACGCTCGCTCCGCGCCGTGGTCGACACGAAGGCGCTCGGGGAGAACACGCTCGTGCTCGACTGCGACGTGCTGCAGGCCGACGGCGGCACGCGCACGGCCGCCATCACGGGTGCCTACGTGGCGCTCCACGACGCGATCGAGTGGGGCCGCGAGAAGCGGTTCATCGGTCAGCGGTCGCAGCCGCTGCTCGACTCCGTCGCCGCGGTTTCGGTCGGCATCATCGACGGCGAGCCCATGCTCGATCTGGCATACACGGAGGACGTCCGCGCGGAGACCGACATGAACGTCGTCGCCACCGGCCGCGGCCTGTTCGTGGAGGTGCAGGGCACCGCCGAGGGCGCCCCGTTCGACCGGAGCGAGCTCGACCGGCTGCTGGACCTCGCGCTGAGCGGCACCGAGCGGCTCGGCGCGCTCCAGCGGGCCGCGCTCGAGGTGACCGAGTGACGGAGGCGCCGGTGCGCATCGTGCTCGGCACGGGCAACGCGCACAAGGTCGCCGAGCTCGCGGCCATCCTCGGCCCGATGCTGCCGGGCGTCGAGCTGCTGCGCTACGAGGGGCCGTCGCCCGTGGAGGACGGCGACACCTTCGTCGCCAACGCGCTGATCAAGGCGAGGGCCGCCCACCGGGTGTCGGGGCTGCCGGCGATCGCGGACGACTCCGGCATCGCCGTCGATGCGCTCGACGGGGCGCCCGGCATCCACTCCGCGCGCTTCGCCGGCACCGGCCGGGACGACGACAACCGGGCGCTGCTGCTCGAGCGCTTGGAGTCGGCCGAGGACCGGACGGCGCGCTTCGTGTGCGCGGCGGTCTACGTCGACGACGAGCGCGAGCTCGTCCGCTCCGCGGAGTGGCCGGGTGCGGTGCTCGCAGCGGAGCGCGGTGCAGGCGGATTCGGCTACGACCCGCTCTTCGTGCCCGCGGACGGCGACGGCAGGACCGCGGCGGAGCTCAGCCCGGAGGAGAAGAACGCCCGCAGCCACCGCGCGCTGGCGTTCCGGGCGCTCGCGGAGGCGCTCGCCGCCCGCTGACGCGGCTCCGGCGCCGTCAGTCGGTCGAGACGTTCTCGTCCGACTGCTCGTCCGACTGCTCGGCGGCCGCGCGCTTCGCCGCACGGTGGTTGCGCCACACGTGGATCAGCGTCGGGATCAGGGTGACGACCACGGCACCGCTCAGGATGAACTCGATGTTGTGCTGCACGAAGTCGCGGATCGGCGGGATGAACCCGATCAGGTACCCGACGAACGTGATGCCGAAGCCCCAGCTCACCGCGCCGATGGCGTTGAAGAGGCTGTACCGCCGGTACTGCATGCGCCCGACGCCCGCGGCGATCGGGGCGATGGTGCGGACGATCGGCACGAAGCGGGCGAGGATCACGGCGAGCGGCCCGTAGCGGTCGAAGAACCGGTACGTGCGCTCGACCTGTGCCCGGCTGAACAGGCCGGACTCGCGGCGCTCGAAGACGCGGGGGCCCGACTTCCTGCCCACGAGGTACCCCAGCTCGCCGCCGAGGAACGCGGCGAGCGCGATCGCGGGAGCGGCGATCCAGATGCTGATGCCGAGACCGCGCTCGGCGCTGATGCCCGTGATCAGCAGCAGGGTGTCGCCGGGGAACACGAAGCCGATCAGGAGACCGGTCTCGGCGAAGATGACGGCGCAGACGATCAGCAGCCCGATCGGGCCGGCGGCGGCGAGGGCGTTCGGATCCAGGAACGGGAAGAGGCCGCTGACGGTCGTCATCCTCGGGGTCCCTCCGCCAGGTTCACGGCAGTGCGGGAAGAGGGACTCGAACCCTCACGCCGAAGCACAGGAACCTAAATCCTGCGTGTCTGCCAGTTCCACCACTCCCGCCGGAAGCGTCGCTCAGTGTAGCGGGCGCCTCCGTCGGGCCGACGACCTCGCGCCGCGGCCGGCCTGTGGAGAACGCCCGACGCCCGATCCACCGGCCGGACACACTGTGGCGCATGACGGATCCGGTCCGCGTCATCGCCGACTCCGTGCGGTCGCGTGCGCGGCACGGCACCCTCGGCGGCGCGCCCGACGCAGCCGTGCGGGAGGAGCTGCGCCGCTACGCCGAGCACGCGTTCGCGGCGGACGTGCCGCTGATCGCCGACGAGCGCCGTGCCGAGCGGCAGATCGTCGCCGACCTCACGGGCTTCGGGCAGCTGCAGCCGCTGCTCGACGACCCGTCGATCGAGGAGATCTGGGTGAACGCGCCCACGCGGGTGTTCGTGGCGCGAGGCGGGGTCAGCGAGCTGACCACGATCGTGCTGACGGAGCAGGAGGTGCGCGACCTCGTCGAGCGGATGCTCGTGTCGAGCGGACGCCGCGTCGACCTGGCCTCGCCGTTCGTCGACGCCTCGTTGCCGGACGGCTCGCGGCTGCACGTCGTCGTGCCCGACGTCACCCGGCGGCACTGGGCCGTGAACATCCGGAAGTTCTCCCGGAGCGTCACGACGCTCGATGCCCTCGTCGGCATGGGGTCGCTGCCCGCCGGCGCCGCGACGTTCCTCGGGGCCGCCATGCTCGCGGGCCTCAACGTGCTCGTGTCCGGCGCCACGCAGGCCGGCAAGACGACGATGCTGGGCGCGCTGCTCGCCGCCGGGCGGCCGACCGATCGGATCGTGACCGTCGAGGAGACCTTCGAGCTGCGCCTGCCCGGCCGCGACGGCGTGGCCATGCAATGCCGGCAGCCGAGTCTCGAGGGCACGGGGGAGGTGACCCTCCGGCGGCTCATCAAGGAGGCGTTGCGGATGCGGCCCGACCGGCTCGTCGTCGGGGAGGTCCGGGAGGCGGAGGCGCTCGACCTGCTGATCGCGCTGAACAGCGGCGTGCCAGGGGCGTGCAGCCTGCACGCGAACTCCGGCAGGGACGCGCTGGTGAAGCTCTGCACGCTGCCGCTCCTCGCGGGCAGGAACATCGACGCCGGGTTCGTAGTGCCGACGGTCGCGTCCGCCGTCGACCTCGTCGTGCACTGCGAGCTGCAGCGCAGCGGGCGGCGGCGTGTGACGGAGATCCTCGCCCCGACCGGCGCGCTCAGCGCCCCCGCCGCGGAGGGCGGCGTGATCGAGGCCGTGCGCCTCTTCGCGCTCGAGGACGACGTGCTCCGCCCAACGGGTGGCCTGCCGCCGAAGGACGCGAAATTCCGTGCGGCCGGCATCGACCCGGCCGCGCTCGTCCGGAGCGCGGCGTGATCCCGCTGCTCGGCGCGGGCCTGGGGGCCGGCATCGTGCTGGTCGCCTCGCCGTGGCTCTGGCCGCGCCGCGCGATCCGCGGTCCCGCTCGGCGCGGCTGGTCCGCGGCGGTGACGGAGCGCCTGGAGCAGGCGGGCCTGCCACGGCTCTCGCCCGGCGCGTTCGTCTTCGCGTCCGTCGTCCTCGGCGGTGTGGCCGCCTCCCTCGTCCTCGCCGTCACCGGGCTCGGTTCCGTCGCGGCGCTCGCGCTGATCGTGGCCGCCGCGGCGCCGTGGTCCGTCGCCGGCTGGCGCTCCCGAGCGAGGCGGCAGGCCCTGCGGGGGCTCTGGCCCGAGGTCGTGGACCACCTCGTCGCGTCGCTCCGGGCCGGCGTGCCGCTCCCGGATGCGCTCGCGGGGCTCGCGGAGCGCGGGCCGGCGGCGCTGCGGCCCGGCTTCCTCCGGTTCGAGCAGCAGTGGCACCGCACCGGCACCGTCGGCCCCGCGCTCGACGAGCTCAAGGAGCACTTCGCCGATCCCACCGCGGATCGGCTCGTCGAGGTCATCCGGATGGCCCGAGAGGTCGGCGGCACCGAGCTGCCGTCCGTGCTGCGGGACCTCGCCGTGCACCTCCGGCAGGACCTCGCGCTTCGCGGGGAGGTGGAGGCTCGTCAGGGGTGGGTGACGGGCGCGGGCAAGCTCGGGCTCGCCGCGCCGTGGGTGGTGCTCGGGCTGCTCGCGACGCGCCCGGAGGCGTCGCGGGCCTACGGCACGCCCCAGGGCACGCTCCTGCTCGTCGGGGCGATCGTGGTCACCGTCGTCGCCTACCGCGTGATGATCGCGATCGCCCGGCTGCCGGAGGACCGGCGGTGGTTCCGGTGAGCCCGGGGCTGTGGACGGCGCTCGCCCTCGGGCTCACGGCGGGTGTCGGTCTGTGGAGCGTCAGCACGCGGCTGCCCGCACTCGGCCGCCCGCGTCTCGCCGCACGGCTCGCGCCCTACCTGCTCGACGTGTCCGCGGAGGCGCGGCGGCTGCAGCGCCCGAGCGTCGTCGATCCGCTGCCGGTGGTCGGGCTCGTCGCCGCGCCGGCCCTGGACCTGTTCCAGCGCGCGTTCGGCGCCCTGCTCGGCAGCACGGGCGGCGCGGCGGTCCGGCTCGCGCGCGCCGGCCGCCCCTGGACGGTGGAGGGGTACCGCCTGCGGCAGCTGCTCTGGGCGGCGGGCGCCGCGGCGCTCGGTGCCGCCGTCGGCGGTCTCGCGGCGGCGAACGGCAGTCCGGCGGCGCTCGTCGCCGGCCCGATGGTCGGCGCCCTCGCGGGTCCGGTCCTCCGGGACCGGGTGCTCATCGCCGAAGGGGCGCGGCGGGTGGCGCGCATCGAGAGCGAGCTGCCGACCGTGCTGGAGTTCCTCGCGCTCAGCCTCAGCGCGGGGGAGGGGATCCGGGACGGCCTGCGCCGGGTCGCGCGCGTCGGGTCTGGCGTGCTGGCCGACCTCCTGCAGCGCGTCGTGGACGAGTCGTCGGTCGGCGTCCCGCTCCCGGTCGCGCTGACGACGCTCGCCGACGAGCTGCGCATCCCCGCCCTGACCCGGACGCTCACCCATGTGGTCGCGGCGCTCGACCGCGGCTCCCCGCTCGCGGAGGTGCTCCGTGTGCAGGCCGCCGACGCGCGCGAGCACGCCCGCCGGGGCCTGCTCGAGTCGGCGGGCAGGAAGGAGATCGGGATGATGATCCCGCTCGTCTTCCTGATCCTGCCGACGACCGTGGCGGTCGCGGTGTTCCCCGGGCTGCTGGTGCTGCAGACCCAGCTCTGAGC
>NZ_JBQCGC010000058.1:0-32415 GCF_051956055.1 Amnibacterium sp. | reverse complement strand
CACGAACTCGGCGTGGTCGCGCTTCGGCGCGGCGAGGTCGATGGCCTGCGCCGCGGCCTGGTTCTTGCTCATGCGGAACTGCCGAGCCAGGCGGGCGAGGGTCTCGTCCTCGGTGGGACTGAGGCGGAGCGTCATGGCCATGGCTTCAACCTAGGGTTGAAGTAGAGGGTTCGAGTGGAGGCGGCTGCGGCGCGTCGCGGCGTGAAGACATCCGATTCTCGGGGGACAAAGCTGCGATTCCGGGGTACCGGAAACCATTCTCCATCCCGCGTGCCGTGCCTGCTCGCTATGGTGAAGCCACCCGAATCGATCCACTTACCCGAGCGGATCGTCTTGCTCTACCCAAGCGAGGCATAACCATGGGGTTTTCCCGGCCCTTTTTCCGCAGCGCCGTTGCGGCCGTATCAGCATCCGCCCTCGTCGCGTCCGCCCTGGTGCTGGCCGCGCCGGCTTCGGCCGACCCGGCGAATCCGACTCCGGTCTCGGCGACGGCGCTGCCGACCGCGCAGGTGAACGGTGTCGTCTGGACGCAGGTCGTGTCGAACGGCACCGACTACGTCGGCGGGTCGTTCGACCAGTCTCAACCGGCTGGCGCGGCGGCAGGCGTGGGCGTGACTCCACGTTCGAACCTCTTCGCCTACGACGTCACGACCGGTGTCGCCAGGGCGGGCTTCAACGCGACCACGAACGCGCAGGTGCGCGGCATCACGGCCTCGCCCGACGGCTCGCGCATCTACATCGTCGGAGACTTCACCTACGTCAACGGTCAGCCGCGCAACCACGTGGCGGCCCTCGATCCGAACGGGAACCTGCTCCCGGGGTTCGCGCCGAATGTGAACGGCGCCGTGCTCTCCGTCACTGCGCGCGGGAACGGGGTCTACTTCGGTGGCGCCTTCAGCGCGGTGAATGGAACGCCCCGATCACGCGCCGCGGCAGTCGATTCGTCCGGAGCGCTCCTCGCCTTCGCGCCGGCTGTCGATGATGGCACCGTCAGGGCCATCGCGATGTCACCCGACGGCTCCAAGGTGCTGCTCGGCGGCAGCTTCGCCACCGTCGCAGGGGTGGCCTCTCCCGGCATGGCGGCCGTGAGCTCCGTCAACGGGAGTCGCGGGAGCTGGGCTGCGACGAACGTGGTCTACGACAGCGGGAACTCCTCAGCGATCTTCAGCCTCGTGAGCCGCGGGACGGTCGTCTACGCCACTGGATACAACTACCAGGGCGACGGCAATCTCGAGGGAGCAGTCGCGATGAACTGGGCGGACGGCTCGGTCAAATGGATCGAGGACTGCCACGGCGATTCGTACTCGTCAGTCCCCTTCAACGATGCGCTCTATGTGGTGAGCCACGCGCACGACTGCAGCAGCGTGGTCGGCGGGTGGAGCAGTCCTGGTACGCCCACCCAATGGCGCCGAGCGCAGGCGTTCTCGCAGGCGGCGACAGGGGTCCTGCTGCACAGCGCACAGACCGGCTACGCCGACTTCGGCGGGTGGCCCTCGCCCACCCTGGTCGCGGGTTGGAGCCCCAGCATCAACGCCGGCACCTACACCGGTGCGGATCAGGGCGCGTGGAGCGCAGCGGCCGGGTCGAGCTTCCTGGTCCTCGGCGGCGAGTTCACGATGGTGAACGGGCAGCGGCAGACCGGGCTCGTCCGGTTCCAGGGACAGCCTGAGGCAACCGACGTTGTTGCTTCGCTGCCGACCCCGACCCCGACCCCGACGACCCCGACCCCGACGACCCCGCAGGCCGCGCAGAGTGCTCCGAACCGGGTCGCGAAGCCGTCGGTCGTGGCGCTGGGACCGTCCGCAATCGCCGCCCGTTGGTCCGCCCCGAGTGGAGCGTCGGCCTCGAAGGTGACCGGCTACGTGGTGCGCAGCTACAAGGGCTCCAAGCTGGTGAAGACGGTGAACGTCAGCGCGAAGAGGCGCCTCGTCGTCGTCAGCGGGCTGCATCGGTCCACCGCGTATCGAGTGACGATCGCCGCGAAGAACGCGAAGGGTACCGGCCCCGCGTCCGTCTCCGTCACGGTGCGCACGAGGGCATCGGGCAAGAACGTGTCGGCGACCAGAACGCCGTCGAGAGTCGGCACGCCGACCGCCAGGACGAGCGCGACCACCACCCGCATGTGGTGGAAGCCGGCCTCGACCAGAGGCGCGCTCGGGGTGGGGGCCTACCAGGTGCGGATCACGCTGCACGGGAAGACCGTGCAGGTGGTCACCGTCTCGAGCAGGTCGAGGACGCGCCTCTTCATCCACCTGAAGGGGCACACCGGCTACCAGGTGTCGGTGCGGGCCCACAGCTGGGCCGGGTGGGGCTCCTGGTCCCGTACGCGTTCGGTTCGGACGCGCTGACCCTGGAAGGGGCTACCGCGCCAGGTAGGCGGCGAGGGCGGCGAGCTGCGGGATGGGGGAGAACCCCGTGGCGGTGAGCTTCGCCAGATCGAGCATGGATCGCAGCGGCCGCGGGGCCGCATCGCGACCGGCGAAGTACTCGGCCGTGGACACCCCGGCCACGCGACCGGGATCCTGACCCACTCCGCGGAACGTCTCGGTGGCGAGCTCGGCCCAGCTCGTGGGCGCTCCGGAGTTCGACACGTTGTAGACGCCGAAGGAGGCGCGCACCGACAGCAGATGCCGGATCGCCCGCGCGATCTCGGTCGCGAACGTCAAACGACCGATCTGATCGTCAACGACGGCAGGGTCGACTCCGCGCTCGGCGAGCGACGCCATCGTCCGCACGAAGTTGTTCCCGTCGCCGATGACCCAGCTGGTCCGGACGATGTAGTGGTGCGGCACGGTCGACACGATCGCGTCACCCGCGGCCTTCGTCTGCCCGTACACCCCGAGCGGCGAGAGGGGCTCGTCCTCGGTATGCACGTCGACGGTCCCGTCGAAGACGTAGTCGCTGGACACGTGCACGAGTGTGATGCCGTTCGCGGTCGCGACCTTCGCCATCTCGGCGACCGCCGTGACATTGACCGCCCAGGCATCCCGGCGGCCCTCCGCGGTCTCCGCCTTATCGACCGCCGTGTATGCGGCGGCATTGATGATGACGCCGTAGCCCTTCCCGCGCTTCGACGCCCCCGCCGCGGGGTCGGTGACGTCGAAGTCCGCTCGGGTCGTGAACTCGGCGTCGGGGAACTCCGCGCGCAGCGCGCGGCCGAGCTGCCCGTTCCCGCCGAGCACGAGCGTCTTCCGCGGCTTCATCGGCACGACGTCCGCGAGGCGCGGGTGCGCGAGGTCCTTTGCGGAGATCTCGACCTGCGCGAGCGGTATGGGCCAGTCGATCGCCGCGGTCTCGTCGGCGAGATTCAGGAAGGTGTACTCGGCGTCGGGGGACCAGTGGTCGTTGACGAGGTAGGTGTACGCCGTGTCCGGCTCGAGCGTCTGGTAGCTGTTGCCGACCCCGCGCGGGACGAGGATCGCGCGGGAGGGGTCCAGCTCCGCGGTGAAGACGGCGCCGAACGTGTCGCCCTCCCGCAGGTCGACCCAGGCGCCGAAGATCCGTCCGGTCGCGACCGAGACGTACTTGTCCCAGGGCTCCGCGTGGATGCCGCGGGTGGTGCCGACCGCGTCGTTGAAGGAGATGTTGTTCTGCACCGGCCCGAGATCGGGCAGCCCCAGCGCGAGCAGCTTCTCGCGCTGCCAGTTCTCCTTGAACCAGCCCCGGTTGTCGCCCGGGACGGGCAGGTCGACCAGCACCAGCCCGGGGATCGACGTCGTCGACGCGGTCAGCGTCTTGGTGTGATCGAGGTGCGAAGCCACCCCGGCACCGTAGCGGCCCAGCCGCGCCGTCAGGCGGTTGCGCCTCGGGGTGGACGCTTCGCATTCACGGCCGACCCGAAGACGTCGCTGACGGCGCCCGGGATCCCGACGCCGTGAGCGGGGTGGGCGCCGTGCTTGAAGCGGTAGCCGGAGAGCGATGACCAGCCGGTCCGACCGGAACCCGGGTTGCGCAAGCCCGGGCGCGTGTGGCTCGTACCCGAGCCCTTCGGCTCCGTCCTGGACCTGGTCCCGACGTACGTGTTCGACGCGGCCACCGGCTTGTTCGGCCAGCTGTATGCGCAGGTGCCTGCGCAGAACACGACGTTGTTCGAGAAGCGGATGTTCCTGCCGGCGAAAGGATGCACGTTGCGCACCACCCATCGCGCGGAGGCCTTCTGCACGATGTCGTTGTTGGTGATCGTGATGTTCAGGGGGCGCTGGTTCTTCTGCCACCCGCAGGTGAACCAGATCGAGTTCACGCCGTTGTTCTGCAGGATGTTGAAGCGGACCGTCGTGTTCTGCGCGCCGCAGAACATCACGCCGCCGTTCTCGTTGTCGTGCAGGTAGTTCTGTTCGACCGTGACCTGATGTGCACCGAGATCGACGTCGATCCCCGATCCGTCGCCGGCGCTGCGGTGCTCGCCGTAGACCTCGTTGTGATCGATGCGGACGAGGCTCGACATGGTCGGCCAGATCGCGGCGTTGGCGGTCGACGGGCCGCCCATGCGCCCGCACTGCCGCACGGAGCAGTGCGCGATGTTCGAGCCGTACGCGCTCACGTTGTGGTCGATGCGGGCGCCGTCCGCGCCGGAGACGACGATGCTGTCACCCCGGGCCCACCGAACCGTGTTCCCGGTGATGCGGAGGTCCCGGTCGCTGCTTCTCGGATATGCGCGGTTGAACACCGCGATGCCGGACCGGCCGACGCCCAGCACGCGGTTCCCCTGGATCAGGGTCCCGTCGAAGCCCGAGCCCCCGGCCGTGGTCTGCACGGCGATGCCGCCGTAGGCCCGCTTGTCGCCCCGTCCCCCCGGATTGCTGTCGACGTGCTCGATGAGCAGGTGGCGCGCGATGATCCCGTATTGGCGCGTCTTGGACGTGCTGCGGATGAGGAGGCCCGCGCGGTAGGTGCCGGTGTTCCAGCGGCCGTCCGTGTTCGTGAGACGGAGATCCTGGACGGTCCAGTAGGACACGTTCGTCAGCCGCACCGCCGCGGTGCCGCTCTTCGATCCGCCGCCCGCGATGGTGGGCGCTGATCCGCGGCCCTCCGCGCCGAGCGTGATCGGGTCGCCGAGGATGCCCGATCCGGTGAGGTCGAGCGTCCCTGCGCAGGTGGTGCCGCGACGGAGCAGGATCCGATCACCGGGCGCGAACCGGCCGTGCTGCTCGATCTGGCGGAGGGAGTTCCACGGATGGGCGGTCGTCCCCGTTCCGGCGCGCGCGCCCTTCTTGCACGCTACGTGGAAGTCCGTGCCGGTCGGTGCACTCGAGACGGACGGAGTCGGGCTCGCCGTCGGAAGATCGAGGGTCGCGCCCATCCCGCTGCTGATGATCGCGGCCGCGAGCAGCGCGAGTCCGGCAGGGCGCAGAAGTCGCGCGCCGCGGGAGAAGCGGGAGCGGTGATGGCTGTGCATCGTCCTGGGTCCTTTCGGGCTCGACGAGCGGTGCGGCGTCCGCCGGGAGCGACTGTCCCCTACGCCATCGTGGGATGCGAGAGGCGCGCCGAGACCATTGCGGTCGAGCAGGATCGATCCAGGTCGGTGCCGCCGCCACCACCCTCTCCGGTCGCGGTCGTGCGCGGTAGCACCCGTCCTGGTGTCGTCGGACCCGCGAGGAGGTGCGGGCGCGCCCCACGCGAATCGATCCGGAGGGGAACCCTCAGCTCTGCCCCTGCTCCTGGTAGCGCGCCTCGGTCGCGGCCTTCAGCGGTCGCCACCAGTCCTGGTGGTCCCGGTACCAGGCGATGGTGTCGGCCAGGCCGCTCCGGAAGTCGCCGTACTGGGGACGCCAGCCGAGTTCGGTGCGCAGCTTGGTGGAATCGATCGCGTACCGGAGGTCGTGCCCGGCGCGATCGGTCACGTGGTCGTACGCGTCCTTCGGCTGACCGAGCAGCTCGAGGATGAGCTCCACGACCGACTTGTTGTCCTGCTCGCCGTCCGCACCGATGAGGTACGTCTCCCCGATGACGCCCTTGTCGAGGATCGTGAGCACGGCGGAGGAGTGGTCGTTCGCGTGGATCCAGTCCCGCACGTTCAGACCCTGGCCGTAGAGCTTCGGCCGGACACCGTCGAGCACGTTGGTGATCTGGCGCGGGATGAACTTCTCGACGTGCTGGTACGGGCCGTAGTTGTTCGAGCAGTTCGAGATCGTCGCCTGCAGGCCGAAGGACCGGACCCAGGCGCGGACGAGCAGGTCGGATCCGGCCTTGGTCGAGGAGTACGGGCTCGACGGGTTGTACGGGGTCCGTTCGGTGAACCGGTTCGGGTCGTCGAGCTCCAGGTCGCCGTACACCTCGTCCGTCGAGATGTGGTGGAACCGGGTGCCGTGGCGCCTGGCCGCCTCGATCAGCGTGTAGGTGCCGATGATGTTCGTGTCGAGGAACGGGCGCGGGTCGTGCAGCGAGTTGTCGTTGTGGCTCTCGGCGGCGTAGTGGACGACGGCGTCCGCCTCGCCGACGAGTCGGTCGACCAGCGCCGCGTCGGCGATGTCGCCGACGACGAGCTCGAACCGGTCCGCGGGCAGGCCGGCCAGGGAGGCGCGGTTGCCGGCGTAGGTGAGCTTGTCGAGCACGACGACCGAGTGGTCGGTGGTGTCGAGGACGTGGTGGACGAAGTTGGAGCCGATGAACCCGGCGCCGCCGGTGACGAGCAGCTTCATGCCTGCTTGCCCCTTTCGAGGATGTCGAGGAGGTACTGGCCGTACCCGGATTTGGTGAGCTTCTCGGCCCGGATGCGCAGCCCCTCGTCGTCGAGGAACCCGAGGCGCCAGGCGACCTCCTCCGGGGAGCCGATCTTCAGGCCCTGGCGGTGCTCGATGGTGCGGACGTACTCGCCGGCGTCGTGCAGGGAGTCGTGGGTGCCGGTGTCGAGCCATGCGGTGCCGCGACGGAGGACCTCGACCTGCAGCTTCCCGGCGGCGAGGTAGGCCTTGTTCACGTCGGTGATCTCGTACTCGCCGCGTGGCGAGGGTTCGAGGTCGCGCGCGATCGCCTTGACGTCGTTGTCGTAGAAGTAGAGGCCCGGGACGGCGAAGTTGCTCTTCGGGTGCGCGGGCTTCTCCTCGAGCGAGATCGCCTTGCCGGTCGCGTCGAACTCGACGACGCCGTACCGGTTCGGGTCCGCGACCCAGTACGCGAAGATCGCGCCACCGTCGAGGTCGCGGTAGCGGCGCAGCTGGGTGCCGAGGCCGTCGCCGTAGAAGATGTTGTCGCCGAGCACGAGCGCGACCGTGTCGTCGCCGATGAAATCCGCCCCGATCACGAAGGCCTGCGCGAGTCCGTTCGGCTCCGCCTGTACCGCGTAGCGGATCGAGATCCCGAACTGCGAGCCGTCGCCGAGCAGGCGCTGGAACTGGTCCGCGTCGTGCGGGGTGGTGATCACCAGCACGTCGTCGATGCCCGCGAGCATCAGCGTCGACAGCGGGTAGTAGATCATCGGCTTGTCGTACACGGGGACGAGCTGCTTCGAGATCCCCATGGTGATGGGGTGGAGCCGCGTGCCGGAGCCGCCAGCCAGGATGATGCCGCGCATTCCGACGATCATTCCCGAATTCCCGGCCGGGCGCCCGTCCCCGCCCGCGTGCGCTTCGTACGATCGCCCTCCATGGGCCGAGCAACGCACGCCGGCGCGTTCCGCGTGCGGTTCGTCGCCGTCCTGACCCTCCTCTACATCGCCTTCGTGCTCCTGGTGACCCTGTGGCCGACGACGGTGGACGGCGGCGTCGACCCGTACCTCAACCGGTTGCTCGCGAAGCTCTGGTCGAAGGGGGTGCCCACCTTCGTCGACTACTCCTTCATCGAGTTCACCGCGAACATCGGGTTCTTCGTACCCGTGGGGTTCCTGCTCGGGCTGCTGTTCAGCTACCGCTGGCAATGGCTGGCGGTCGTCGGCGGCGCACTCCTGTCGGCTTCGGTCGAGACCGCGCAGAAGCTCTTCCTGCCTGGCCGCGTCGCCAGCCTCGGTGACGTGCTGGCGAACTCGAGCGGCGCCGCGATCGGCTGCCTGCTGGCCTGGGCGGTCCGTGCACTGATCCTGCACAGAGACAGGCTGGTCATCCGCGATGTCGAAGAAGGACGGCGTGCCTCGGACGGGTTACGGGCTCCTGAATAGAACCTTGGTCGACCTGCAGGACACATCGACGGGGGAACTGTGGCGGTGACGACTGAGCGACCACGCCTGAACGGTGAGTCGGCCCGTCCCCGGGGCGCGCGTCGACTCCGGGACGAGCAGCCCATCGGCCTGCCCATCCGTCGGACGAACCCGGCGTGGGAGCGGGCGTTCCAGCGCAGGCTCGTCATCACCGATTCGGTGATCCTCGCCGTCGTCCTGCTCGGCACCCAGTCGATCTGGCTCGGCATCGAGGCGTCGCCCGCGTACGTGTCGACCACGATGCCCCTGAGCGTGCCGTATTCGGGAGTCACCGCCGGCCTGTTCGTCCTCTGGATGGCGTCGCTCAAGCTGTTCGGCACGCGGAGCCCGCGGGTCATCGGCTCCGGCTTCGCCGAGTACAGCCGGGTCGCTGGCGCCAGCTTCCGCCTGTTCGGGCTCGTTGCGATCGCCGCGCTGCTGCTGCAGTTCAGCCCCGCTCGCGGGTACATCCTCACGGCCTTCCCGGTCGGAGTCGTCGTCCTGATCGCATCCCGTTGGTCCTGGCGACAGTGGCTCAGGCGGCAGCGCCGCAGTGGCAAGTACCTGATCCGCGTCCTGCTCGTCGGTGCCCCCAGCTCCGTCGACCACCTCTACGAGGAGTTCACGCGCCGGAAGTACCTCGGCTTCGAGATCGTCGGCGCGTGCCTCCCGAAGCGGACCGAGGACGGCGCCGTCGACCTGCCGGTGGAGCGCCTGGGGTCCTTCGAGGACGTCGGTGTGATCGCGCGGCGGCAGGCCGTCCACGCGGTCGCGCTGGCGGGCTCGGAGGAGCTGCCGCCCGAGGCGGTCCGCCGGATCGGCTGGCGCCTCGAGTCGACCGGGGTCGACCTCATGGTGGCGCCCGCGATCACTGAGGTGGCGGGCACCCGCATCCACACGCGCCCGGTCGGTGGCATGCCGCTCATGTACGTCGACTCGCCGTCGTACGAGGGCGGGAAGAAGACGGCGAAGTCGGTGCTCGACTTCGGCCTCGCGTGGCTCGCCGTCATCGTCGCGTCGCCGCTGATGCTCGCCACGGCGATCGGGGTGAAGCTGACCTCGCCCGGTCCGGTGCTCTTCCGCCAGCAGCGCATCGGACTCAACGGCAAGGCGTTCGACGTCTACAAGTTCCGTTCGATGCGGATGGGCGCGGACGCCGAGCTCGCAGCCCTGCTGAAGGAGCAGGGGACGGACGGCAAGCCGCTGTTCAAGGTCGACAACGACCCGCGGATCACGCGCTTCGGCACGTTCATCCGGAAGTACTCCCTGGACGAGCTGCCGCAGTTCTTCAACGTGATCAAGGGCGACATGAGCATCGTCGGCCCGCGGCCGCAGCGGGCCGAGGAGGTCGCGCTGTACGACAACGCCGCCGGGCGCAGGCTCCTGGTCAAGCCGGGGATCACCGGGCTCTGGCAGGTGAGCGGGCGGAGCGACCTGTCGTGGGAGGACACGGTCCGGCTCGACCTCTACTACGCGGAGAACTGGTCGCTCTTCGACGACTTCGTCATCCTGCTGTGGACGGTCAAGACGGTGCTGCAGTCGCGGGGCGCGCGCTGACGTCCCGCGCGCGTCACCGGCGCCGCGTCGGGCTCGAGCGGAGGCCGTGCTGATGCGCGGGTCCGCGCCGAGCCCGGGGGGCTCCCGGACATCGCCCGACCGCGGGCTAGCATCGCCGGGTTCTATCGAAGAGGCAGGAGATCGGGTGCCCCCAGTCGCGGACCTCCCGTCCCGCGTGCGCCGATCGGTGACGGTCCCGTCGGCCGCGTCGCGTCGTCCGGCCCTCGGGGGGCGCATCGCGGCGGTCCTGCTGGCCGCGGGACTCTTCACGATCTCCTGGGAGCGGTTCGGAGACATCGCCCTCGGCGGCTACAACGTCAAGCTGCCCGTCGTGCTCCTCTCGGTCGCCGCGCTGCTCACCATCCCGAACTGGTGGCGCTGGCTCATGAGCCTGCGTCGAGCCCCCGCCTCGGTCCGGTGGATCGCGCTGCTCGCGGTCGCTGCGGTGCTGCTGTTCGTGGTGCGCGGACTCACCTCGCAGCCCCTCACGCTCGGCGTCGCGCAGATCGCCGCCGTCGCAAGCGGCGCGGTGGCGCCCGCGCTCGCGGTGATGGGAGTGCTGAGATCGCGCTCCGACGTCGTCTGGGCTCTGCGCTGGCTCATCGCCGGTGCCGTCGCCGCGAGCCTGTTCGGGCTCTACCAGCTCATCGCCTTCTACACGGGCCTCCCGCAGGGGGTGGTCTACACCGGGGTCGGTACGAGCGGTGTGGGCGGCCGCATCAGCGCATTCAGCTACGAGCCCGCGTACTTCGCGTACTTCCTGGTCCTGGCATTGGGTGCCGTGCTGGCTGTCGCGCAGCTCGAGCGTCGCGGCGTGTCGTGGTTGACCCTCGGCTTCTTCGCGCTCGTGCTCGTGCTCGTGAACGTCCGAGCGCTGCTGTTCGTCCTCCCGGTGCTCGTCGTGCTGCTCGCGGTCGACTGGCGGCGCAACCGGGTGGTCCTGCTGAAGGGCGTCGTGAGCGGTGTCGTCGCGCTCGGTCTCGTGACGGCGGCGACGCTCGCCATCGGCGCGTTGCAGCGGTCCGAGCAGCCCCAGGTCGTCGCTTCGGCCCCGACGGCAGCCGGCACGGCGGCCCCGGCGCCGCGCGCCACCGAGGACACCATCGCGGCACCTCCGCAGCTTCCCGGGAATGTGCTCGACCCGAACGAGCCCTCCTCGAACGGGCCGCGCCTCGATCTCTACAAGGCGGTGCTGACCGTCGACCTCCGCCATCCGGTGCTGGGGATCGGCCCAGGGCATCTCCACGATGCCCTGGCAGCGGACCACTTCGTGGCGTCGAACCAGGGCGCGAACGTGGTCGCCAACAACGTCTGGCTGCAGGCGGTGGCCGACGGAGGCGTGCTGCTGCTGCTGCTCGAAGCGGGAGTGGTGGCCGGGCTCGTCGTGCTCTGGTGGCGTCTTCGCCGTTCAGCGGCCAACCCGATCGCGGCGTCGCTTCTCGCGGTGCTGCTCGTGGGCGGGATGCTGACGTCCTACTTCTTCGACATCAAGGTGTGGGTGGTGCTGGCCTTCGCGCTCGTCCTCGCACGGATCACCCGTCAGGACGGCGAAGCGGCCTCGGCGTAGACCCTCGCGATCGACGCACGGTGATCCGCGGGCGTCGACAGACGGGGAATCGTGGCGCCCCATGCCGCCGCGCCGGCCGGTGTCTGCTCGGAGATGAACCGCGCTGCAGCGTCGATGCCCTCGGTCGTCCGATGATCGAACAGGAACCCGTTCGTCTCGTCGACGAAGTCGGGGATGCCGCCCATCCGGGTCGCCACCACGGGGGTTCCGTGGTTCAGGAACTCCATGACGACCTGCGGGGCGTTGTCCTCCCAGACGGGCACCGCGAGACCGATGTCGGTGTCGGCGAGGATGTCCGGCAGGTCCGCCGGCGTGTAGGAGCCGCGGAGCTCGACTCCCGCTTCCTCCGCCGCCCGGCCCCAGCGCTCCTCGTCCACACGGCCGAAGAATCGAACGACGGCTCGGTCGGCAGGCAGGCGGCGCGCGATCTCTGCGAGGACCTCGGCGCCCTTGTACTTGCTGAGGGTGCCCAGCGCGGTCACTCGAACCTTGTCGGCCGGTGTCTTCGGCTCACGTTCGGCGGTGGCCGAGGCGCTGCCGATGTGGGAGACGACGTACTTGGCGTCCGGATAGACGCCGCGGTACAGCTCCTCGACCCTCGATGAGACGGCGAGCACGGTCGACGCCGAGCGGAAGAACGCGGCGATGTCCTCGTTCCTCCGCGTCACGGATGTCGACGGGATCCGCGGCAGCTGGATCTGGAGCTTCCGCGCGCCACGGCGCACGAGATCGACCTGGTCGAGGACGCCGATGCAGGACTCGCACTTCCTGCGCTCGGGCCCTCCGCAGTCGTTGTTCGTGTAGTCCATCATCGTGATCCGCGGGCAGAACAGGAAGTAGTCGTGGAGGCTGACCACGTAGGGGATCCGGGCGTCGGCGAACTCGCGGTAGAAGGTGCGGCCGAGACCGATCGTGAGATGGAAGTGCACGACGTCGGGCCGGAACTCCCGGATGACGTCGAGCACCTCGCGTGAGCGAGCCGTGTCCTTCGGGGAGCGCAGACTGAAGTGCGCCACCTGCGTCGCCCGATGGCCGCGGACCTCGAAGCCGAGTTCGTGGGTGCGCCATGACGTGCTCTGGCCGCCGTCGAGCACTCCGACGACGGCGCCACCGGCGACCTGGCTCTGCGCCAGGGTGCGGACGTAGTTCGTGATCCCGCCAGGGAAGTCCACGTCGAACGCAGTCGAGACGTGGAGGATGCGCTTCGGCTCAGGCATCGCTCCTCGCCTTCGCGGTCGCAGGCCATGATCCGCTCACCGGATCGAACCGGCGGATCTGACGTGCCGGAGCGCCGACCGCGACCGTTCCGGGCTCCAGATCCCGAGTGACGACGCTGTTCGCGCCGACGATGCATCCGTCGCCGATCGTCACTCCGTCGACGATCACGACGTTGTCGCCCAGCCACACCCGGTGCCCGACGCGGACCGGTCCCCGGCTCGCGAGGGCGCGTCCCCTCGGCGGCGTCAGCGGGGTGTCAGGACTCGGGCCGCTCAGTGAACCGTGCGCGTGGTCGCCGATGTAGACGTTGGTCCCGAACAGGCAGTCGTCACCGATCTCGACCAGCGAGATCGCGCTCACATGCAGCCGGCCCGACGTGCTGAGGTTCTTCCCGATCCGGATGCGCGGGTCGTGCTCGACTCCGGCGAAGGACGACACCGCCTCCAGCCACACCGGCTGCGCCGCGTCGAACCCCTCGCCGACCTCGATCCGGCGCGCGCCGATGACCGTGCTGCCGAGCGGCAGGCTGCCGCGACGCCACCCGAGCGCCGCCGCGTTCGCGGTCCGGGCGACGCGGCGGACGCTTCTGAGGCCCGCCAGGTGCAGGCCGTGCAGCACCCCTTCGCGTTCGAGCAGCGACTGGATGGCGCTCATCGCCGGATCTTCGATCCGGCGAGCAGGCGCCCCCGGACCCAGCGGAACTGTGCGGGAGCGCCGCGCTTCAGCCGCTGGAACGTGTCGGGGAAGGCGTACTTGAACGCGAGCGAGGAGTCGCTCAGTGCGGTGCTCGCCTGCTGCGGCAGCGAACGAGCGCGCCACCGGCGGAACTCCTCCCGGTCGCGCTCGAGGAAGGGGGAGGGGACCCCAGCGGCCCCGTGCTCGAGCAGCTGCTTCCTGTAGGTGCGGCGCAGCCGCTTGGTGAGGACGCGGCCGCTGCTGTCCTTCGCGTAGCCGTAGGAGGGCGAGGGCCCGAGATCCGCCTGCGCGCGGAGGACCTCCGCCGCGTACTCGCGGCTGAGCGGCGTCAGCGCGTCGAAGGCGAGGTCGGTCTCCTTGAGCGAGATCGTCTGGCGCTCGCTGATCGCGTCCGGGTCACGTGGGTCGAATCCGCTGAAGTGGAAGAACCGCAGCGGCTCCCCGGTGCGGTCCATGACGAGCCGATCGCCCTCGAGGTGGAACCGCCGCTCGTGCAGGTTCCAGTGGCCGACGTTGTAGCCGTAGTGCCGCAGCGAGAGCGCCGAGAACATGACGGCCCCGATGTCCGTCCACTTCTGGTCGACGAAGAGCCCGAGCAGCGGATAGATCAGGCATTCCCGCTCGAGGTGGCTCCACCACCAGTCGAGGAAGTCCCGGCCCTTCTGGCCGACCGCGCAGAACCCGAGGTTGTGCACGCCCACGGTCAGGGTGTTGATCTCCGAGCGGAAGCTCTCGCCCGGGGGGATCGGCTCGAGGATGTGCGGCGTGAGGACGACGCCGTGCTCGTCCATCAGCGGGTCTAGCTCCGCGATCGAATCGACGAGGTAGAGGTCCGGATCGAGGTACACGGCGCGCTCGTACTGATCGAGCAGCTTCGCGAGGAACCGCGGCTTGACCCCGGTCGACAGCTCGACGACGTCGTAGATCGCCGCGAGGTCGAGCTGTTCCCGCTCGGGGAGGTCGAGCGCTTCGAGGCCGACGAGCTCGAGTCCGGGACGTTCCGGGAGCGCCGGCGCGCCGTCCACGACCAGCACCACGAAGGGACGGTCCGGGTCGTGCCGCTGGATGCTCGCGTGCAGCGCGAGCGCTTGGGGCAGGTAGTTGCGGGCGACGACGGTGCAGTAGACCGTGCTGCGCTGGGTGGGCTGCAAAAGGCTCTCCTCGGCTGACGGTCGCGAACACGACCTCAGAACGTCGGTGACCCTAACAAGGGGGGTACCGGCTCGCGCCGGAGCGACGCGGCGATTCGGCGACGGAGGACGATCAGCTGGAAGCCGGTGACGACGACCTCCGAGAGCGCCGCCGCGATGCCGATGCCGACGATCCCGAAGGCGAGACCGGCAGCGATGATCGCGGGGATCCCGATGATCGCGCCGAGCACGGTGCTCACGGCGACCTCTCGGACGGCGCCGAGCGCGGTCAGGCAGGACAGCCCGACGATCGCGCTGACGCTGATCGACCCGAGCGCGATGCCGAGCGCGACGACGAGCGCGAACGGCGGCGAGACGACGCCCCCCGAGAGGACGTGCGCACCGGCCGGGCCGAGCGCCGCGAACAGGACGGCGACCGCTGTCCCGACGCCGATCGCGGTCCTCCCCACGAGCCGTGCGCGACCCACGCGCTCCGCCTCCGGAGCGCCACCGACCATGCCCTGGCTGACCTGGAAGACGGGGCCGAGCGCCGTGAGCGCGAGCTTCTGCAGCTTGTCGACCAGCGCGTAGACCGCGGCCTGCTGCGGGACGATGATCCCGGCGAGGATCACCGGCAGATTGACGTAGAGCGCGGCCGTCACGGCGGTCACCATGCCGTGCGACTGGCTGCGCAGCCGACGCAGATCCGGGCCGAGGCTCAGCCGGAACGCACCGGGGTGCCTTCGCACGACGGACCGCGCGCCGAGGACGGCGGAGACCCCAGCGCCGAGCACCTGACCCGCGGAGAACACCTCGAGCGGCGAGTGCGTGGTGAGCAGCAGGACCGCGCCCGAAACGGTGCCGATGGCGCGCGGGAGGGTGTCGCACAGGAGGAGCCGCCGTGGGTCCCCTTCGCCGACGAAGAACCATGAGGCGCCCAGCGCCGGGATGACGAGCGCGATCGCCGCGAGCACGTCGGCCGCGTGATCGCCAGGCGCGAAGAGCAGCACCAGTGCGACGAGGAAGGGCGCGGTGCCGAGCGCGAGCCAGATCCGGCTCGCCAGCGAGTCGCGGAAGTAGCTGCCGCGGCTCGTCACCGGGAGTCCCGCGACGGTGGCCGGACCCGTGACCGCCCACCCGAAGGTCACGACCACGCAGACGAACGAGCCGATCGCCTGCGCGATGGCGACCCCGGCCCACATCCCGGCGCCGACGGCGGCGATGACGATCGGGACGACGGCGATGCTGATCAGGCCGTTGACGAGCACCGAGCCACCGAATCCGCCGAGCTTCCCGACCAGTCGTCGCGCGCGGCCGCTGTGCATCATCTCGTTCACCCCCTGAGTCGCATGCGTCGCGGGCAAGTGTCGTCGCCGGAGGCGGTCCCGTCGCCCGCCACGCCGCGCGCCGTCGCGTGCTCACCCAGGCCGCCAGGCCGCGGATGCGCGCGACACGGCCCCAGTTCGCGGGCCACGAGTGCATCCCCGCATACGGTTCAACGCGCAGTCCGAGCCCCGGAGGTCATCATCGTCGGTCTTGTGGTCCATGAGTGGATCGAGCCGCACGGCGGCTCCGAACGGGTCCTCGAGGTGATCGCGGAGACGTTCCCGACGAGCGACATCGTCGTGCCCTGGAACAACGCGCCCTGGCGGACGATCACGCCGCGGGTGACGGAGTCCTGGCTGGCGCGCACCCCCATCCGGAACCGGAAGGCCGCCGCGGCCGTCGCTCTCCCCGCCGTCTGGCGGACGGTCGTGGATCGGCGGAAGCAGTACGACTGGGTGCTCGCGAGCTCCCATCTCTTCTCGCACCACGTGCGCGTCCGCGGAGTCGCCGGCGATGCGCGCAAGTTCGTCTACGTGCATTCGCCCGCCCGGTACATCTGGAACCCTGAGCTCGACGACCGCGGCAGCGGCCTCGTGGCCCGCACGGTCGGCGCCGTGCTGAAGCCCATCGATCGCATGCGGGCGCAGGAGGCGCACTCGATCGCAGCCAACAGCGAGTTCGTCCGCCGCCGCGTGGAGGACGCCTGGCGGCGGGATGCGATCGTGATCAACCCGCCGGTCGACGTGGAGCGGATCATCGAGGGTCGCGCCTGGGCGGACCGGCTCGACGGGGCCGAGCAGGACGTCGTCATGGCGCTGCCCGAGCGGTTCGTCCTCGGCGCGTCGCGCTTCGTGTCGTACAAGCGCCTCGACCTCGTCATCCGCGCCGGAGAGGCAGCCGGGCTCCCGGTCGTCCTCGCCGGGGAGGGACCGCTGCGAGCCGAGCTCGCCGATCTCGCGTCCAGGGCGAGCGTGCCGGTGCACTTCGTCGAACGGCCGAGCAACGCCCTGCTCTACGCGCTGTACGAGGCCGCCTCCGTCTTCGTCTTCCCGCCGGTCGAGGACTTCGGGATGATGCCCGTCGAAGCGATGGCCGCCGGCGTCCCCGTCATCGCGAACGCGGTCGGCGGCGCTCGGGAGAGCGTGATTCCGGGCGTGTCGGGGGTCCTGGTCGAGCGGTTCGACCCGTCCGAGCTCCGCCAGGCTATCGAGGACGCCATGCGGCTCGACCGGTCGGCGATCCCGGACACGGCGCTGCGGTTCTCGGTGCAGCGGTTCCAGGAGCGGATCCGAGCCTGGGTCGCGGACGGGGTCTCCGCGTGATCGTCGTCGACTCCCGCTGGCGAGGGCAGCACGGGATCGCGCGGTTCGCGGGGGAGGTGGTCCCGCGGCTGCCCTGGCGTGCCGCCCGCGCGACGACTCCGACCTCGCCGACCTCACCACTCGACGTGCTCTCGCCGTGGCGGTTCGCCCTCGGCGCCCACGACGTCGTGTACACCCCGGGATTCAACGCGGGAGTGACGCGGGCCCGGCAGGTGCTGACGCTCCACGACCTCATCCATCTCGACGAGCCGGCCGAACGGTCGCGAGCCAAGGCGCTGTACTACGAAACGGTCGTGAAGCCCGCCGTCCGACGCGCGGGCGTCGTGCTCACCGTCTCGGCGACCTCGAAGCGGCGGATCGAGCAATGGATCGGATCCGGCGGGGTCGAGGTCGTCGACGTCGGGAACGGCTGCTCGCCGTCGTTCCTCGACGGGCCGCAGGTCGCTCCTCCCGCGGCCGGGCGCTTCTTGTACGTCGGCAACCTCAAGCCGCACAAGCACGTGGAGGTGCTCTTCCAGGCGCTGGCTCGTCGCCCCGGCTACTCGCTCACGCTGGTCACCGGTGACGGCGAGCGTGCTCTCGCCCTGGCCGACGAAGTCGACGTCGTCCCCCGGGTGACGATCAGGAGCGGCCTGACGGATGCGGAGCTGGCGGAGCTCTATCGGGCGCACGACGGCGTGCTGCTGTCCTCCAGGCTGGAGGGCTTCGGACTGCCGGCGCTGGAGGCGATCGCAACGGGCCGGCGGGTCGGGTTCAGTGCCGGCTGCGCGAGCGTCGCCGAGATCGTGGGCGACGAGGGGGTGAGCGTCACCGATGACGGCGACGCCGAGGCTTGGGCGGCCGCGATGGACGGCCTGCTGGCGGCCGGAGCGACGCTCGTCGGCGATTCCGCTGCCTGGCGCGGGCGGTACGAGTGGGACGCCGTCGCGCATCGCGTGGCCGTCGTGCTCGAGCGATTCACGACCTGAACACGAGCGGGCGGTCGGCGTGCCCCGACGCGTCCGGCCGTGTCCCTCGAAGTAGGGTGCAAGCCGCCCGACGACCGCGCCCTCCCGAAAGGACGCCGCATCACGATGCCGAAACCGGCCCACCAGCGAAAGAAGGTGCGCACGCGTGCGCAGCGCATCCGCCGCCGAATCACCCTCGGCGGCGTCGTCGCGCTCCTCCTCGGCGTCGTGGCGGCCGTCGTGCTCTCCGTCTACGTCGGGAACCGCGCCTTGATCGCGAAGGATCAGCTGACCGCCGCGCAGACGAAGCTGACCACGTTCAAGTCGGCACTGGGGCAGCCGAATGCTCCGAGTACCGCGGCGCTGTACCAGCAGCTGCAGGCGAACACCTCGAAGGCCGCCGACCAGGTGAACGACCCGGTCTGGTCGCTCTACGAGCACATCCCGGTGCTCGGTCCGAACCTGAAGGCCTTCCGGCAGACCTCGGACCTGATCGACGCGCTGGTGCGCAACGGCGTGGGCCCGCTCGCCACCGCTGCGGACGGGATCAGCGTCGACAGCCTCAAGCCGAAGAACGGCGCGATCGACATCGCACCGCTGAAGAAGCTCACGCCGGCGATGGCCGACATCGACGACGCGATCACGACCGCGGATCGGAGCGCCGCGGCGATCGACACGAAGGACGTCGCGCCGCAGCTGCAGCAGCCGATCGCGAAGCTGCGGTCGCTGCTCGATCAGGCCGCTCCCGTCACGCATGAGCTGCGCAAGGTCATGCCGGTCCTCTACCCGGCCCTCGGTGGGAACGGTACCCGCCACTACCTGCTCATCTTCCAGAACAACGCGGAGGAGCGCGCCAGCGGCGGCAACCCCGCCTCGATGGCGATGCTCGTCGTGGACCACGGCAAGATCAAGCTCGGGCGGCAGGGGAACTCGGGCGACTTCCCGACCTACACGGTGCCGCCGTTCACCCCGTCCGGCCCCGGGAACGGCGACTACTCCAAGATCTACACCAGCTACCTCTCGAAGCACGTGACGAACATCACGATGACGCCGGACTTCCCGACCACCGCCAAGTACGCCCGCGACATGTGGCTGAACGCGTACGGCGGGAAGGTCGACGGGGTCATCTCCTTCGACCCGGTGGCGCTGTCGTACCTGATGAACGCGACGGGCCCCGTCACGCTCGCGGACGGCACGAAGCTCGATTCCTCGAACGCGGTCGACTTCCTGCTCTCCGGGGTCTACGCGAAGTACACGAACCCGAAGATCCAGGACGCCGTCTTCGCCTCGGCCGCGAAGTCCATCTTCGACGCGGTCACGCACGGCCAGGGCACCCCGAAGGCCTACGTCGCGCAGCTGACTCCGATGCTCCAGGACCAGCGCCTGAAGATGTGGAGCGTCCGGTCGGACGAGGAGAAGCTGATCATGACGTCGCCGATGGGCACCATGCTGCCGGCGGACAACACGAAGGCGACGACAGTCGGCGTCTACAACAACGACGACTCCACGTCGAAGATGAGCTACTACATGGACGAGACGGTCGACGTCTCGACCAACACCTGCAAGCCGACGCCCAAGTACACCGTGACCGCGAAGGTCACGAACACGCTCACGCTCGCGAAGGCGTACACCTTGACCCCGTACGTGCTGGCCGCCATGTCGAAGATCCCGTTCGGCGGCGACCGGCAGTGGGTGCAGCTCTACGGGCCGGTCGGCGCGAAGCTCAGCGCTGTGTACATCGACGGTCAGAAGGTGACCTGGGGCAACAACCTGCTGCCGGAGTACAACACGATCTACTCCGCGACCGGGGAATACATCAAGCGACCGGCGGTGCAGGGGCACATGTACGGGCGACCGGTCGGGGTCGTGAGCATCACCATCCCGGCGGCGAGCACGGTGACCGTCAAGGGCGTGTTCACCGGCGGCACCGACACCAGCAAGACCGTCGCCGTGAGTCACACCCCGAAGGTGCGCCCGGTGCCGGTCACGCTGACGCAGGCGAAGTGCGGCTGAGCCGGATCAGCCGGTGACGCGCGAGCCCTCGCCGTTCAATGCGGCGAGGGCGCGGCGCAGCACGGTCGACGAGGTCGACATCGTGTACGGGAAGTAGACCACCTCCACGCCGACGGCGGCGAACTCGCGCTCCAGGCGCAGGCCCTTCTCGGTGCCGCGCCAGTCGTCGCCCTTGAAGAAGTGCGTGAACCGCAGCTCCTTCCAGGTATCGAGCTTGTCCGGCACCACCTCCGCGTGCACCCGGTCGACGTAGGAGATGTGGCTGACGATCTCCATCCGCTCCGCGAGGGGGATGACGGGCGTGACGCCCTTCGTCAGCCGCAGCATCTCGTCGGAGACGACACCGGCGATCAGCACGTCGCACTCCGCCTTCGCGTGCCGGAGCAGGTTGAGATGGCCGATGTGGAAGAGGTCGAAGGCGCCTGCGGCGTAGCCGATGCGCCTGGGGGAGTGCGTCACTGAGGGTCCTCGGGGTCGCGGGATCGGTCAGGAGGCGAGCACGTGCTCGGAGGAGAGGCGGGCGGCGCACGCGATCTCGTCCGCGACACGTCGGCGGTAGCCGGCGGTCGCGTAGCGGTCCGCCGCCATGGGGGCGAGGGCAACGGCGGTGCGGCGGAACGCGGACCAGCTCGCTCCCACCCGCTGGAGGGCGTCCGCGAGCGCGACCGGGTCGTCGGCGTTCACCGAGATGGCGGAGGCGAAGCCGTCGATCGCTTCGACGAGGCCGCCGATCGCGCTGACGACGACGGGGCGCCCGGCGAGCACCGCCTCGACGGCGGTGTTGCCGAACGGTTCCTCGAGCCGGGACGGCACAACGGCGACGTCGGACCGCTCGAGGGCGCTCCAGACGGACGGCTGGAATCCGTGGAAGACGACCCGGTCCACGAGGCCGGATCGGGCGACCTGCGCGCGGAGCTGTTGCTCGTACCACTCATATCCGGTGAAGACCGCTCCGACGAGGTCGAGACGTGCGTCGACACCGCGCTCGCGGAGGACCCGGAGGGCGTCGACGGCGACGTCGACGCCCTTGCGTGGTGAGAGCCGGCCGACGTAGACGATCCGGAGACCGTCGACCAGCTCTGGCCGCGCCTCGGTCACCACGGTGGGGCCGGGCACACCGTTGTAGACGACCGTTGAGGTCGCGGAGAGGGTCGGGACCACCTCGGTCAGGCTGTTCCGGCTGAAGTCGCTGTTGACGAGGATCCTGTCGGCGACGCGGAGCGGCGCGGCGATCGCCGCCCGCACGAACCAGGGTGCCTGCCGCTCGCTCTCGTGCACGTGGGCGATGACCGGGACCCCGCGCACGCGGGCACGCGCGATCCAGAGCGGCACGGTGAGCGTCGACACGTACACGACGTCCGGCCGGAGCCGCTTCAGCAGCCGCCCGGTCCGCGACCATGCTGCAGCGGACCCGCCGATGAAGCCGGGGAGGTTCCGGGGCTTGAGGACGCTCTTGCGCAGCACCGGGGCGGCAAGCAGGACGACCTCGGCGCCGAGCCGCCGGACCTCCGTGATGAGCGGACCCTCCGATGGCACCGCGACCACCACACGCCAGCCTCGCTCCACGAGGGCGGTGACCGTCTCGAGCATCACACGGTCGGATCCGTAGAGCTCGGCGCCGGGATGTGCGATCAACGCCGTGGCGACCGAACCGGGCCGACCGGCCCGGTCAGCCACGGCCGATTCCCACCGCGAGCGGCTGCTCGACGGACCAGGCGGACTGCGCCCGGCGACCGGAGCTCATGCCGCGGGTGGTGTACCCGCGCGCCAGCTTGGCGGCGAGGGCTTCGTACGACTCGGTGACCGAGTCCCAGTTGTAGCGGGCGCGGGCCCGCTCCTGCATCAGCTCGCCGATGTCGCGGAACCGCGCAGGATAGCGCTCGACCTCCTCGATGCAGCGGCTGACCTCGGCGGGCGCGGAGAAGTAGGAGCCGGCGATGCCCGCGACCTCGCGGTTGAACACGACGTCCCATCCGATGATCGCGGTACCGGCGCCCATCGCGCGCAGCAGCGACGGGTTGGTGCCGCCCACCGAGTGCCCGTGCACGTAGCTGGCTGCGTGCGCGTAGAGCTGGTCGAGCACCCGCTGGTCCCAGACGCCGCCGAGCAGACGGATGCGGGGATCCCGCCTGGCGATGGCGCCGATCGCATCGGTGTACGCGGCGGAGTATGGCGCGGAGCCGACGATGACGAGCGGCATCGTCGCGCCCGAGCGGTGGTAGCCCTCGGCGATCACGTCGACGTGGTTCTCCGGCTCGAAGCGGGCGACCACGAGGTGGAACTGACCTGGGACGAGGCCGAGGGCCTCGATCGCGTCGGCCGGCGTGTTCGTGAGGATCCGGCAGCCGTAGCTGATCAGCTCCGTGGGGATCCCGAACTCGTCGTCGTAGTAGTCGGCGATGCCGCGGGCATCGGCGATGAGCGCGTCCGCCTCCCGGACGGCGAACTGCTCCGCCAGCCGGTAGTAGCGGCGCCCCCACTTGCCCCACTTGTCGCGCTTCCACTCGAGGCCGTCGACATGCAGCGCCACGGCGGCACCGCGGCTCCGGAGCACCGGGATGAAGGGCGAGTTCGCAGCGTTGAAGACGAACGCGACGTCATGCCGGCGCGTGGCGGAGAAGTGCGCCGAGGAGAGCGCCGTGTGGCTGAGGGTCTCGAGGGCCTTCGAGCGGAGGGCCGGCAGGTTGACGAGCCGCATCCCAAGGTGTTCGCGCGGGCTGTTCCCGCCCGTCGCGCGGCCGTACACCGTCACGTCGTGACCGGCGCCGATGAGGCGCTGTCCGATCTCCTCGATAGCGGTCTCGAAGCCGCCGTAGGCGGCGGGGACGCCACGCGTGCCGATCATCGCGATCCGCATCGGGGCGATCGGGAGCGAGTGTCGGGGTCCAGCTGACTGGAGGGTGGTCATGCGGAGGGTCCTCGGATTCGGGGCGAGAACCGCGCCTGGCGCCTGGGCGATGGCGAGGTGTTCGGCTGGGTAGCTGATCGGGCCACGCGGGTGACGTGCCCCTGGGTGGGTACAGCGAGTGGGGACTCGGAGGAGACGTGGATCGTGGGCGGATCCGGGCTCTTCTGGCCGACCATACTGGGATCGCCCGCGAATGTGATGGCCCTAGATGGGGGGACGTCCCGAAGCGGAGAAGCCGCTTCAGGCCCGATTCAACGCTGGACGGACCTCCGTCGGCACGCCGACCGGGACGGATGAACCGGTAGCGGGCATCGGCAGCGCAACCGACAGCGCGACGAGCAGCGCCCAGTTCCCCTCGATGAGCAGCCGGCTCTCCGCCATCGCCTGGGTCAGCAGCGCGGCGAGCAGCAGGAGGGGGAGGATCGCGATCGGGCGGTGCAGGAGCGAGAGCCGCAGCGCCCGGTAGACGACGGAGCCGAGCACAGCGACCAGCGCGAGCAGACCCGGGACGCCGAGCTGCATCTGGATGTCGAGGTACGCGTTGTGCGCCTGCAGGTACTGCACGCCGTCGCGGATCACGAACCCGTTGAACGGCGCGATCCACGGCGCCCAGTAGCTGATCCAGCCCCACCCGAGGACCGGGCGCGCCTCCACGAGGCTCCCGACGAGCCGCCAGATCTCGAGCCGGCCGGTGAAGTCGTCGCCCTTCCCGAGCAGGTGGAGGAACGGCTCGGACAACCGGGAGGAGGCGAGGGCGATGACCGCGGTGAACGCCAGCGCCCCACCGAGCACCGCGATCCTCCCGCGGCGACCGAACCGGCGCAGCCCCGCGATCACGAGCGCCGCCGCGACGACGACGCCGCCGGCGATCACGACCGTGGCCGATCGGGTGAGCAGCAGCACGACCGCGTCGAGCACGAGCGCGGGGACCAGCAGGCGCCGGGAGACGAACCGCGAGCGGGCGAGCGTCGCGGTGACGACCGCGGCGATGAGCGCCTGGAAGCAGAGGAGGTTCGCGTTCGCCACGAAGCCCTGGATGCGGCCGCCGTGGAAGATCAGCCCGTTGCTCCAGTAGTACGCCCCCGGCACGTTCGCGCTGTAGTTCGTCCAGAGCGGCAGGATCTGGCCGCCGGGGGAGAGCGCGACGCCGATCTCGAAGAGCAGCGAGATCACCATGTCCGCCTGGAGCATGATCGCGAACAGCCCCGCGAGGCGGACGGGTGGCCCCGCCAGGCAGAGCGCGACCGCGACCGTCGCGGTGGCGATCTGGATCACGCAGGCAAGCAGTGTGGGCAGGGGGTACGCCGACCAGGCGGTGGAGGCGAGGCAGACCGCCATGAACGCGGCGATCGGTGCGGCGCGCCAGGAGAGGAGGAGCGCTTGCGCGCGTGCGCGCTCGTGGACGATCAGCACGATCCCGCCGGCCAGCAGCAGCAGGGAGACGGCGCCGAAGCCCCACCAGCTCAGCAGGTCCCGCATCACGGCGCCGTACCACAGCGAGAAGAGCGCGACGAGGACGTACCCGTCCCGCACCCGTCGTCGCACCAGCCCAACCTACGAGGTGCATGGTGCGGGTGCGTCTTCACGCGCGGGCGGGGGCGCCGCGTCGTTCGGGGTGGTCTCGAGGCTCGCTCCGCTCGCACCTCGACCGACGAGGTGGGGTCCGGGGAGGGGTGTGCTGCGGCCGGCGGGGGAGGCTCGCCTCGCTCGCGCCTCGACCGGCGGTCGACTGGTGCGCGGGGGCGGCAGGCGGGGCGCAGCGGGGCGCGATAGGAATGGGGCATGTTCGTCGGGATCACCAACACGCCGCGGGACTACGCCTGGGGCTCGCGCACCGCGATCGCGGAGCTGCTCGGGCATGAGGCCTCCGGTGGCCCGGAGGCGGAGCTGTGGCTCGGCGCGCACCCCGGCTGGCCGAGCACGGTCAGCGCGGCGACGCCGTCGCTGGCCGGTCGGCGGCTCGACGAGGTCATCGCGGAGGCGCCGGCGGCGTACCTCGGCGCGGGGCGCACGCGCCTCCCGTTCCTCATGAAGGTGCTCGCCGCGGACGCGCCCCTGTCGCTGCAGGTGCATCCGGACACGGCGCAGGCGAAGGCGGGATTCGCGCGGGAGAACGAGGCGGGGGTCCCGCTCGACGCGGAGACGCGCAACTACAAGGACGACTCCGCGAAGCCGGAGCTGATCCTCGCCCTGTCGCCGACGTTCGAGGCGCTCGCCGGCTTCCGGCATCTGAGCGAGAGCCGGATGCTGCTCGCCGAGCTCGCCACCGTCGCGTCGGGCGAGCACCGCGCGGCGATCACCCGCTTCGCCGACGAGCTCGGCGCCGGGGATCCCGGTGAGGCCCGATCCTTCGGCAGCAGTGCGGAGGTCATCCGCGACGGCCTCCCGGACAGCGGCGACACGGTGGCCGACCACGCCCGGCCCGGCAACTCGCTCGCGCTCGCCGTCGAGCGCCTGCTCCGCGGCGGGGACGACGCCGAGCGCCTCGTCGCCGCCGTGGTCGGCGCGGCGGCGCGGCTCGGGAGCAACTCGAGCTTCGCGCGGGAGGCGGCCACCGTCGGCACGCTCGCGGAGGCGTACCCCGGTGACCCCGGCGTCGTGATCAGCCTGCTGCTCAACCGGGTCTCGCTGCAGCAGGGGCAGGCGCTCGCGCTGCCGGCCGGTGCGATGCACGCCTATCTCTCGGGGACGGGCATCGAGGTCATGGCCGCGAGCGACAACGTGCTCCGCGGGGGCCTCACCCCGAAGCACGTCGACGTCGACGAGCTGCTGCGGATCGTCGTGTTCGAGGCGCTTGCGACGCCGATCGTCCAGCCCTCGGAGGGGGAGCCCGGCGTCACGGTGTGGCGGCCGCAGAGCGACGACTTCGTCCTCGAGCGCATCGCCCTCGGCGAGGCGGCAGCGGTGCACGGCTACACGCTCGCCGGCCCCGAGCGCACGACCGTCGCGCTCACCGGCCCTGCGGAGGTGCTGGTCGTCACCGGTGGACTCACCATCGAGGGCGCGACCGATTCGATCGCCCTGGCCCGCGGTGACGCCGCGCTGATCACGCCCGACGAGGGCACGCTCACGTTCTCCGGTTCCGGCGTCGCCTACCTGACCACGACGCCGTAGGGGACTGCGTGCCCCTCGAAGAAGGGCCTCCACGCAGCATGGCGGCGCCGTAGCATCGGCCTTCCGCGTCACCCAGCGCGGATCGACCCGTTTGGACGCCCTCCCCATGCCCACCGAGCCCGCGGTGGACGAGCGGAATCCCGCCGCACCCGTCCCCGAGACCTATCGGCAGACGCTCACCCGCCTGAAAGCCGCGCAGAAGCCGGCCGGACGCGGCGCGCCCGCCTACTCCATCTACGTCAACCGGAAGCTCGGCCGCTTCATCGCGGCCGCCGCCTTCCGGGCAGGACTCACGCCGAACCAGGTGACCGCGATCAGCGCGACCCTGAGCGGGATCGCGGTCCTGCTGCTCGCGCTCGTCCCGCCGACCTTCTGGCTCGGCCTCGCGGTCACCGTGCTGCTCGCCGCCGGCTACGCGTTCGACAGCGCGGACGGGCAGGTCGCCCGCTTGCGCGGAGGCGGATCCGCCGCGGGGGAGTGGCTCGACCACGTCGTCGACGCGGTCAAGTCCTCGACCCTGCACGCGGCGGTGCTGATCACCGCGTACCGCTTCCTCGTCCCTGCCGGTCAGCGCGGCTGGCTGCTCGTCCCGCTCGGCTTCATGGCGGTCTCCGCGATCGCGTTCTCCGTCTTCCTCCTGAACGACCTGCTCAAGGCGGCTCGCGCGGGCAGGGACACGACGAGCGTCATCCGCACCGGCAGCACGCCGCTGCGCTCGCTCGCCGGCGCACCCACCGACTACGGCGTGCTCGTCTACGTCTTCCTCCTGATCGGCCTGCCGACGGCGTTCCTCGTCGTCTACGGCCTCCTGTTCCTCGCCAACCTGGGCTACCTCGCGCTTGCGCTGCCCAAATGGTTCCGCGACATCCGCGCGCTCGACCCGAAGCGCCCCGCCCCCGAGGGAATCCGATGACCGACCAGCACCGTGCCCCCCGATCCCGCCGGGGCACCTCGATCATCGTCGGAGTCCTGCTGCTGGTCGCCGCTGCCGTCGTCACCCTCGGTCTGCTGGCGAACGCCGACCGCTCGACTCCGGCGGCGGCCTTCACGACCGCCGCACCTGTTGTGACCGACTCCAGCGCAAGCGAAAGCCCGAGCGTCACGCCCACCAGGCCCGCGCCGACTCGCACGCCCAAGCCGACGGCGGCGCCGACCAGGCCCCCTGTCGGCGCGGCTCCGCAGCCGACGCGGACGGCATCGATCACTCGGCCGACCGCGGTCCCGATCGCCAAGGAGCTCACGGCCTCGGTCGCGAAGATGGAGGCGGTCACGGGTACGGCACAGGGGCCGGGCGAGATCGGGGGGCCCGCCGTGCGGTTCACGATCGTGATCAAGAACACGACCGGTCGCTCCGTGTCCCTCTCCAACACCGTCGTGAACGCCTACTACGGCGCTGCGACCACTCCCGCTGTGCAGCTGCAGTCACCGGGCGGCCGTGACTTCCCGGCCTCGGTGGCCGACGGCGGAACCGCGCAGGGTGTCTTCGTCTTCAACATCCCGACGGCCGGCCGGTCCCAGGTCAAGGTGACTGTCGACACCTCGGTGCAGAACCCCGTGATCGCTTTCAGCGGAGCCGCTCCGCGTTGATCCCTGCGCCGATCACCTGGTCGGACCAATCCGTCGAACCATTCCTCTTGCCGCCGGCAAGTGCACCCGTCCCCTACAGTGAGCCCGCCCCCCACCAGGATCGGCCCTCGGTCCGCCCTGGCACCTACCCGAAGAGGATCCTGCCGTGGTCACCCCGCCTCGGTGGCGTCGCACTGTTGCGATCGCCGCGTCATCCGCCACGCTCCTGGCTGCCGTCACGCTCGTGGCTCTGCCCACATCGACCGCACTCGCTGACACCGCTCCCGCCCCCGGAGCACCGACCACGGTCTCGAGCGACTCGCTCCCTGCGCCCCAGATCAACGGAGTCGTCTGGGCGCAGACCGTCGTCGGCAACATCGTCTACGCCGGTGGCAACTTCACGCAGGCGCAGCCCGCGGGCGCAGCGGCAGGGGTGGACACCGTGAGCCGAGCAGCGATGCTGGCCTACAACCTCACCACTGGCGCGCTGATCGCGACTTTCACGCCGTCCTTCAATGCGCAGGTGCGCGGCCTCGCCGCGTCGTCCGACGGGTCCACGATCTACGCGGTCGGCGATTTCACGACGGTGAACGGCGCGAGCCATCCGCACATCGTCGCTCTCGATGCGACCACAGGCGCCGTCCGGCCCGGCTTCACGACTTCGGCGAACGGCAATGTGATCGCCGTCGCGACCAGCGGCACCACCGTGTACTTCGGCGGTGACTTCACGAGCGTGAACGGTGTCACCCGCACGCGGGCTGCTGCGGTGAGCGGCACGAGCGGCGTGCTGACGGGCTTCGCCCCACGCATGCCGAGCAACGCCGTCCATGCGCTCGTCGTCTCACCGGACGGGTCCAAGGTCGTGCTCGGGGGCTCGTTCCCGAGCCTCAACGGCAGTTCGAGCCCAGGCGAAGGCCTCGGCGCGGTCGACAGCGCAACGGGGCAGGTGAATCAGACCTGGAACGTCGGCAAGCTGATCTACGACCACGGCAACAACTCGTCGATCTGGAGCCTCTGGAGCGACGGCACGAACGTCTACGGCACCGGATACGTCTACGGCTCCCTTTCCGATGGCAATCTGGAGGGCGCGTTCAACGCGACCTGGGCCGACGGCACCGTCGATTGGATCGAGGACTGCCACGGCGACTCGTACTCCGTCGCCACGCAGGGCAGCGCCGTTTACGTCGTGTCGCATGCGCACTTCTGCGGAGACATCCCGGGCGGCTTCAACCAGACCGACCCCAATCCTTCGAAAGCGCTGAAGCAGCACGCCATGGCATTCAGCAAGGCGACCGCCGGCACCCTCGCTCACGACCCGTACGGCGCACCGTATGCGGACTTCGCCGGAACCCCGGCACCGAAGGTGCTGACCTGGTATCCGGACCTCGCGATCGGAAGCTTCACGGGGCAGTATCAGGCCGCGTGGAACATCACGACCAGCGGTGGGTATGTCCTGCTGGGCGGCGAGTTCCCGTCCGTGAACGGCTCACGCCAGAACGGCCTGGCCCGCTTCGCGGTGAGCTCGATCGCGCCGAACCGGGACGGGCCTCAGCTCTCCGCCACCAATTGGTCCTCGGGGACGAACTGGAAGCCGAACGCCGTCTCGCTCGGAGCGGGCACCGTCCGCGTGACGTGGCCGGCGAACTGGGACCGGGACAACGCGAACCTCACGTACACGGTGAAGCGCGGCTCGGCCACGGTCTACACCACGACGGCGGAGAGCGAGGGCTTCTGGCTGCGACCCACGCTCGGCTTCACCGACACCGGGCTCTCCCCGGGCTCGACGGCGACCTACACCGTGACCGCGACCGATCCGTTCGGCAACAGCGCGACCAGTGCGGCCGTCACCGCGACCGTCGCAGCGGGCAGCGGAGCCAGCGCATACGCCAACGCGGTGATCGCGGACGGCGCGAGCGATTACTGGCGCTTCGGTGAGGCGTCCGGTCCGACGGCGTACGACTGGGCCGGGTACAGCGATCTGACCGCCGGGACCGGCGTCACGTTCGGCGCGCCCGGCGCGATCCAGGGCGACACCGACACCGCGGCGACCTTCTCCGGCGACAGCTCGGGCCTCGCAGCCACCCAGACGGCAATCCCAGGACCGAACACCTTCAGCATCGAGTCCTGGTTCAAGACGACGAGCACGGCCGGCGGCAAGGTCGTCGGCTTCGGCAACGCGAACGCCGGTGCCTCCAGCAACTACGACCGGCACATCTACATGGGAGCCGACGGCACCGTGTACTTCGGTGTCTACAACGGCACCACCAGCACCCTGAAGAGCTCGAGCGGGTACAACGACGGCAAGTGGCATGACGCCGTGGCGTCCCTGTCCTCGGCCGGGATGCGGTTGTACCTCGACGGCAAGCTCATCGGTTCTCGGTCCGACGTCACCCAGGGCCAGGACTACAGCGGCTACTGGCGCATCGGCGGCGACACCTCGTGGAGCGGCGCGAGCTACTTCGCCGGGCAGATCGACGACACCGCCATCTACCCGACGGCACTTTCGGCGGCGACGGTGAGCGCCCACTACGGCGATGCGACGTCCGGCGCCGCCTCCACCGTGCCGGTCGCCTCCTTCACGACGAACCCCTCCGACCTGGCGGTGGCCTTGGACGCGACCGGGTCGAGCGACACCGGTGGCAAGCTCGTCTCCTACGCCTGGGACTTCGGCGACGGCAGCGCCGTCGAGACCGCCACCACCGCCACCACCACGCACACCTATGCGAAGGCGGGCACCTACAGCATCGTGCTCCGGGTGACGGACGACCACGGTGCCACGAGCTCGGTGACCAAGCAGGTCACCGTCAGCGCGGCGAACCAGGCGCCCGCCGCCTCGTTCACGAGCTCGGTGAACGGGCTCGGCGCGTCTTTCGACGCCTCGGCGTCCAAGGACAGCGACGGAAGCATCGCTTCGTACGCGTGGGACTTCGGCGACGGGTCGGCGATCGAGACCGACACCACCGCGTCGACCGCGCATACGTACAGCAAGGGCGGCAGCTACACGGTGTCGCTCACGGTCACGGACAACCAGGGAGCGACCGACACGGTCAAGCACGCCGTCACGGTCGCGGCGCCGAACCAGCCGCCGACCGCATCGTTCACCAGCGCCACATCAGGGCTCACCGTGAACGTGGACGGGTCGGGTTCCAGCGATCCGGACGGCACGGTCGCGTCCTATGCGTGGGACTTCGGCGACGGGCACACCGCGACCGGTGCAACGGCTGCCCACACATACGCCGCGGGCGGCACCTTCACCGTGCAGTTCACCGTGACCGACAACGGGGGCGCGACCGCGTCCGTCACGCGATCCGTCACCGTGACCGCCCCGTCGTCGTCGACGCTCGGATCGGACTCGTTCGACCGGACCGTCAACGGCGGCCTCGGCACGGCCGACGTCGGCGGTCCGTGGACGCTCGCGGGTACCGCGTCGGACTTCTCCGTCGCTTCCGGTGCGGCGCAGTTCTCCACGGCACCCGGGTCGACCCGCTCGGCCTACCTCGGCTCCGTGTCGTCGACGTCGAGTGACGTCGCCACGACGATCTCGCTGCCCAATCTCCCCGTCGGCGGCAGGTCGTTCGCGGGCGTCGTGGGGCGGCGCGTCGGGTCGAACGACTACAACGCCCGCATACTGGTGGGAGCCGCCGGCGACGTCACCGTGCAGGTGGTCCAGAACGGCAGCTATCTCGACTCGGCGACCGTTGCGGGGCTCACCTACACCCCGGGACTGCCGCTGAAGCTCCGCATGCAGACGTCCGGTACCAACCCGACGACCGTGCAGGCGAGAGTCTGGAAGGCATCCGGTACTGAGCCGGCGAGCTGGCAGGTCAGCGCGACGGACTCCACCGCCGCCCTGCAGTCCCCGGGCTCGGTCGGGCTCCGCACCTACCTCAGCAGCACGACGACGAACGGCGCGACCGCGTTCTCGTTCAGCGGGTTCGCGGTTCAGTCCATCGGCACAGCCGCTGCGGCCAACGTGCCGCCGACGGCCTCGTTCACGGACTCGACGAACGGGCTCTCGGTGAGCGTCGATGGTTCGAAGTCGTCGGATAGCGACGGCACCATCAAGTCGTACGCCTGGGACTTCGGTGACTCCACCACGGGGACCGGACCGACCGCGTCCCACACCTACGCGGCACCGGGGACCTTCACGGTGACGCTCACGGTGGCGGACGATCAAGGTGCGAAGACCGCGACGACGAAGCAGGTCACCGTGAGCTCGTCCGGGATCTCTCCCCATATCGCGACCGACGCGTTCGCGCGGAGCGTCACGGGGGGCTTGGGCTCGGCGGACACCGGCGGGTCCTGGACCACCACCAACACCGCGTCGAGCTACGCAGTCGGTGGGGGAGCTGCGACCTTCACGGACAAGGCCGGGCAGACGCTGGCCGCGTACTTGAATGCGGTGAACCAGACGTCGTCGGACGTGTCGATCGGCTTCGGCCTCCCCGCACTGCCTCAAGGCGGGTCGGTCTACGCCGGGGTGGTGGGACGTCGGGTCGGTTCCGACGACTACAACGGCCGGATCATCGTTTCACCGGCTGGTGGTGTCACCATCCAGGTGCTCCGCGGAGGCACCTGGCTGCAGTCCGCGACGGTCACCGGTCTGGCTGCGAAGGCCGGGTCCACCATTGATCTGCGCCTGCAGACGTTCGGCACGGGTACCACAACCCTGCGGGCCCGGGCCTGGCTCGACGGCACCCCGGAGCCGAGCACCTGGCAGGTGAGCTCGACCGACGGGACGAGCGCGCTGCAGACCGGCGGTTCGGTCGGCCTCCGGACCTATTCGGGCGGCGGCCTGTCCAACAGCCCGTTCGCGATCACCGTCGACAACTTCGTCGCGGATCCCGCGAACTGACGAGAGCACGGCCGGGGGGCGCCGGGAAGGGGGGGCGCCGCCCCCGCGCCCCAAAGAACCCCCCCGTTACCCCCAGGCCGGGGGCGCGC
>NZ_JBQCGC010000057.1:0-9653 GCF_051956055.1 Amnibacterium sp. | reverse complement strand
GCGGGCGGTGCCGGACGACGTGTCCGTCCCGATCTCCCTCCCCCTCCTGCGCCGCATCGCCGGCGCGCGCGCGGAGGAGCGCGTGTACCGCGTGCTCGCCTTCGCGTTCCTGCCGGCGTCGATCCTCTTCGGCGTGCTCGTGGCGCCCGCGGCAGTCGACGGGCGGTCGAGCTGGCCGCTCTGGTGGTCGATCACCGCGCTCGTGATCGGAATCGGCCCCTCCGTGGCGATGGGCCTCGGCGCCTTCGTCCTGCCGCTGAGCGCGATCCGCTGGGCGGCGCGGATCAACAGTGCGGGGACCCTGCTCGTGCTCGCCTCGGTGCCGCTCGTCGCGTCGCCGACCTCCGGGCCGCCGCCCCACATCTGGTTCTCGGACGTGTGCGGGCTCGGTCTGGTGTCCTCCGCGCTCGCCGTCGGCCCGTGGAGCGCCGTCGGCGTCGCGGTGGCGGGTGGCGCACTCAGCTTCTTCGACCGGGTCGGGTTCGGCTGGGACGCGCAGCTGGTGCGGGGCCTGCAGGACGGGCTGTACGTGCTGCTGTTCACGCTCACCTTCGTCGCGCTCGGCGTCTCGAGCCTCGCGGCAGCGGGCGCCGCCGACGAGGCCGAGGCGGCCGCGGAGGCGGCGACGGCCGGCGCCGCCGCGGACGCGGCAAGGGAGCGCGAACGGGCGAGGATCAACGAGCTCGTGCACGACCGGGTGCTCGCGACCCTGCTCACGGCGGCGCGGCAGCTGCCTGGCAGCGCCGGGCTCGAGCGCCGCGACGCCCAGCGCGCCCTCGACGGCCTGCAGGCACTGCTCCGCGACGACCAGGTGCCCGCCGACCTGTCCGGTGAGGACTTCGTCTGGAAGCTGCAGGCCATCACCACCGCGGTGCTGCCGGAGGCGCTGTTCAACTACGAGCTGGAGGAGGGCGACGACCTGCCGGGCCCCGTCGCCGACGCGATGGTCGACGCGGCGGAGGAGGCGATGCGCAACTCCCTCCGGCACGCCGGATCCGCGAACCGCACGGTCCACGTGCGCGTCGGCCCGGGTTCGGCGACCGTGGACGTGCTCGACGACGGGGTGGGCTTCGAACGCAGCGCTGTGCCGGCAGGTCGGCTCGGGCTGACCGACAGCATCGAGGGCCGGATGCGCGCGCTGCGGGGCGGCTCCGCCAGCGTGATCTCGAAGCCGGGAGTCGGTACCCGCATCACCGTCGGCTGGTCGGCCGCATGAGCGTCGTGCCCGCGCCCTGGTCGCAGCGCGTCCTCCGCTCGCTCGTGGGGGCGGGCGCCGCCTACTTCGCGCTCTTCGTCGTCGTGCATGCGGCGCTCGCGCTCACCTCCGCGGGCAGCAACGCGTGGGACGCGGTCAGCCTCGTGCTGATCGTCGTGCCGCAATGGGTGCTGATCCGGCGCCGCTCGCTCGACCTCCCCCTCCGGACCGCGGTGGTGCTCGCGGCGCTCGTCGTCGGGGCCGCGATCACGGGCCTGATGTCGATCGCCGACATCGCGCGACCTGCGGGGTACGACGCGTGGTTCTTCGGCGGGATCGCGTTCGACCTGCTGGGCCTGACGGTCGTGGGGCGCTTCGGGGTCGCGTGGGTGACCATGGCGGTCGTCCTGGCGACCGCTCTCGGGTGGGCCGTGCTCGGCGACCGGCCCCTGTCGGTCGGGCTCGGGCTGGTCGTGCGTCACGTCGCCACCCTCGCGGTCGGCACGGCGCTGGCCGTGAGCCTCCGGCGCTCGAACGCCGCATCGGTCGCGTTCCGCGCGGTGCAGCGGCGCAGGCGGATGGAGGAGGACGTCGCGCGCGCCCGGGCCGGAGCACGGCGCAGCGCCGTCGAGCAGGTGCTCGAGCAGGCCGGGCCCATGCTGCGCGCCATCGCGGAGGGCCGCAGGATCTCCGCCGACGACCGGCGGCAGATGCTCGTGCTCGAGGGCGCACTGCGCGACCAGATCCGCACCCCGCGCCTGAGCGCGACGGAGCTCCGCGCCGTGGTCGACACCGCGCGCCGCCGTGGCGTGAACGTGCTGCTGCTCGACGAGGCCGACGAGGCGAGCGAAGCCGCCCGGGCCGACGCGTCCCTCTGGCTGGCCGCGCAGCTCGAGTCGACCAAGCGGGGCGGCTTCATCGGCCGCCTCCGGGACATCGAGGGCGGGGGCGTGCGCGCCTCCGCGGTCCGCGACGACCACGGCGAGGCGGCCGTCTTCCACTGACCCGCCGCCGGCCCGGGCTCCCCTCGGCGCCCCACACCCTTCGTCGTTCAGGAGATCCGGGCGCGTCGCGCGCGAATCTCCTGAACGAGGAAGGAAGGGGTGCGGCGCTGCGGACGGGGCGCAGCGGGATCCGGGAGGTCAGCGGCGCGAGCGGGCGCCGACCAGCGGGGCGGCGGGGCTCCGGAAGCCGCCGAACGGCGCATCCCGGTGGTCGCGGGCGTGGATGACGCCGCCGGCCACGAGCGCGATCGAGACGGACGCCATCACCCACGCACCGATCACGGCCAGGACGACGAGCGCGACGGTCAGCACGGATTCAGTGAGCCATCCGCTGCTGGGAGCGTCTTCTGAGCCTCCTGAGCGCGTCCGGCGAATCCGCGTCGATCAGTGCAGCCGCACGTGGAGCACGATCGGGCCGACGTCGGTGGTCGCGCCATCGCTGAGCGTGAACGTGCCGGCCGGAGGCTGGTAGTACCACGGACCGTCGACGGCGGGGGCGCTCCCCCGGAACGACTCGGGGTCGTAGGCGTACGTCCCGGGTCGCAGCTGCGAGATCGCGACGTGCCCCAGCGATGTGGACGGCCCGAACACGACCTGATCCCCGGCCGTATCGGTCGCCGTTCCGGTGATCGCCAGCACGCCCGCACCGCTCGAGATGAACCAGCCCTTGAAGGTCGCCGGCGCCGGTCCGGGCTGCAGATCGACGGTCGGCTGCGTGGCGCTGACGACCACGCCGACCGGGTCGGACGCCTCCCGGTTCGGTGTCGTCACCACGACCGGGAACGCGCCGGGCACGAGCCCGTCGAGCTCGTAGGCCCCCGACCGGTCGATCGTCGCGGTGCGCTGGAGCAGGGTGCTCGCGCCGAGGAGCACCCGGCCGCTGGTCGCGCCGGACACGGCGCCGGTCAGGGTCAGCGCCGGCTGGTTGACGATGACGTCCGCGGTGCTGGCCGTCGTGCGGGCCACCGCGGTGGCCGTGCCCATCCGCGCGAGGGTGAGATCGGACGGCTCCGTGACCGCGGCGACGAGGTAGCGCTTCCCCGGCTGCAGACCGCCGACCGAGTACCGCCCGTCGCTCGCCGCGGTCGTGACGCGGACGACCCGCTGGGTCGCCTCCTCCTCCACCACGACCCGCACCGGCGGGGCCGTCGAGCCGCTCGCCGTGCTGTCCACGGTGACGAAGCCGACGAGCCGACCGGCGCGCTGCACCTCGGTGGCGACGGTCACCTCGCCGAGCACGTCCGGCACCGTGAAGTCGAAGGTCTGCGGCAGCACGGCGTCCGACGTGCGGGGAACGGGTTCGATCGCCGCGGCCTGCGGGGACGTCGGGGAGGCGGAGGCGCTCGGCGCCGCGGTGGGTGCGGTCGCGCTCGGCGAGGGGGCCGCGCCCGGGATCTGCACCCCGACCGACGCGGCGGAGGCGGATCCGGAGGGCGGCTCGTCGAACCGCCCGACCTCCACCGCGTAGTCCCCGGCCGCGATCCCCGGGAACGACCAGGCGCCGGTCGATGCGGTGGTCGTCGCGGCGAGCACCGTGCCGCCCTGCTCGAGCAGCACGGGGATGCCGGAGCCCGCCGACTTGGTCCCGACCCGGACCGTGCCCTGCACCGTCGCGCCGGTGACCGGCGTCGAGAGCGTCACGGAGGTGGTCTTGCCGCTCTCCACGACCGCGCTCGCGACGCTCGGCAGCCCTGGCGACTTCGGGACCAGCACGAGACCGTACGGACCGGGCGCGAGCGGCATCGATCGGAACCGCGACCTCCCGTCGAGCCGCAGGGTCTGCACGACCGAGTTGTCCGCCCGTCGCACCTGGATCGCGCGGATGCCGCTCGCGGCGATCGGGCTGGTCCCGGCGATCCGGCCCGCCTCCTGGAGGCGGAAGTGGACCTCGGAGGCGCCGCCTTCCAGCCCCTTGGCGGTCGCGGTCGGGCGCCCCTGGTAGATCGGCGTCGTGGAGCGCTCGCCGTTCATGACGCCGCGGACCACCTCCCGGCCGTCGAAGTCGACGATCGCGGTCGTCGCATCCGGCGCCGTGCCTGCGTAGGCGTAGCCGTCGAGCGTGTCCGACACGTCGAGCGTGAACCCGCCGTTCGCGTCCGTCTGGGTGGTCGCGACGGACTGGCCGTTGGTGGTCCAGAAGCCGACCGGGAAGAACGCGAGCGGCCGGCCGTCGAGGGTGACGTCCCCGCGGACCGTGGTCGTACCACCGGCGTTCGCCGTGACGGCGGGCAGCAGCCCAGCCGCGACGATCGCGACGCCGATGACGAGCAGCGCGACGAGGTCGAAGCGCCTGCCCCGGCCGGGCGGCTTCGCCGCGACCTCGCTCATCGTGCCCCCGTCCGACGCGCCTCCCCCGGAGCACGCCGGGCAGCAGTCAAGCAGGCGCCGGCCCGCAGCGGGACACCGGAGGCGGAAGCCGGACCGCGGGCCGCACCGCGGTGCCCCCTCCGGGAGCTCGGCGCGCCCGTGTCGCACCCCCGGACGGGGGGCACGATCCGGTAGAGATGAGGCATGTGGATCGCACTCGTCGCCGGGATCGTCGTCGGCTGGGTGGTGCTCGCGGGGCTGGTCGCGCTGGCGCTCGGCCGCGCGGTCCGCGTCGCCGAGCAGCGGCGCCCGCGCGTCCGTCGTCCCGCGCGCCCCGCACGGACCGCGATCGGCCGGAACGTGCAGGCGATGACAGGCCAGATCCCGGTGATCGGCGTGCGGACGCTCAAGGCCGTCACGGGCGCGATCCCGATCATCCGGCCGCGCAGCAGCTGACCGCTCACACCGGCCCGACGCTCAGTCGGATGCGGACGCCGCGCCCGAGCTCGAGCACCGCGTCCCGCCGGAGCGGGGTCGGCGCGTCGATGGCGACGCCGTCGAGCTTCGTCCCGCCCTGCGAGGTGCCGGGCACGACCCACCAGGCGTCACCCCGCGCCTCCACGACCACGTGGTCGCGACCGACGCCCGGGCGGTCGAGCACGAGGTCGTTCTGCCGCGCCCGCCCGATGCGGAGCGCCCCCTGGTCGGGCGAGACCGTCCGGACGTCGGTGCCGTGCACCGCGACCAGGTCGCCGAGCAGGCCGGCGGCGGGATAGACCGCGGTCACCGAGTCGTCGAGCAGTCCGCGCGGCAGCACGTCGGTGGGCGCGTCGTCCGGATCGGCAGGGCGCGCCGGGACGGCAGGGGTGAGCGGTTCGCGGCGGGGTGGGACGACCGGCAGCGGGGAGGCCTGCTCCTCCTCCGGCTCCGGCTCCGGCGGCTCCTCCGGCTCCGGAGTGAGCCACGGGTCGGGCGCTCGGCGTTCCGGGGTGGCGCGCGGCTCGGGCTGCGCCGCCCCGCCCGCGGCGGCCGCGCGCGTCGTCGCCCGGACGAAGGCCTGGCGCGGCCGGAGGCTGATGTCGCGCACCAGCACCACCTGCGGCTCCGCGCCGACGATCCAGTTCGCGCTGGACGCGTGCTCGCGGTAGAACTCGGCGAGATCGGCCTGCGCGGCGTCGAGCCCGAGCGCCTTCTCGATCGCGTCGTGGTCCTCCGGGCTCACGTGCACGGTCAGCTCCTCGGCGGCGACGCGGCGGCCGGAGGCGGTCCGCTCACCCGCCCGCTTCAGCCGTCTGGCGAGCGCCCGCTGCGCGGCGACCCCCTCCCTCCGCCTGCCAGGGGTGAGCCCGTCGAGGACGAGGCGGCCGACGCCGCGGAGGTCCGTGCCGGTGAGGCGACCGACCGCGCGCAGGAGGAGCGCCACGGCGCCCGCACCCACGAGCAGGCCGATCAGCAGACCGAGCCAGAGCCATCCCATGGCCGCACAGTATGAAGGCGCAGGATATGGGTCAGCGGGCGGATGCGGGTCACCGGCACCGCGTCGCCCTGTGCCGATGACCCGCGATGCCGGGTTGGGCACTCCGCGGCACAGACCTGATCATGGCCTTGACACCGCGGGCGTCAACGGCCGAAGGTCCCTTGCCACGGCTATTCTCTCGATGTCGGGCGTGCTGCTGCGCATCGCGTCCGTGACCGGTCGTCGCCCGCGGACGGAGACGTGTGACGAGCGAGACCGAGACGCGGGCGCCGACACGACGTCAGATCCGTCTCGGTGGCACCATCGCCCTCGCAGGCCTGACCGTGTGGATCCTCGTCGGGCTGCCGTTCATCGTGTTCCCGCGGATCGATGCCGTTCCCGCCCACGCGGACGCCGTGCTCGTACTCGGGCCACCGGTGCCGGAGCGAGTGGCCGTCGCCGAACGGCTGCTTGCAGCACACCGGGTGGACACCGCGCTCGTCTCCGTCCCCGGCGAGGCCTCTGAATGGGATGTGCAAGGACTCTGCGCGCGGTCGGACGTGATCTGCTTCAAGCCCGACCCGAGTACGACGCGTGGTGAGGCGGAGGTCTTGCGTCGGTACGCCGCTGCGCGTCACTGGTCGAGTGTCGTGGTGACGACCACTACGTCGCATATCACGCGCGCTCGCTCGATCGTGGGTCGGTGCTTCACCGGCGAGGTGTCGATGGTGGCGGATTCGGAAGCGCCGTTCAGGGGTTGGGCCTACCAGTACGCGTATCAGACCGCCGCGACGGTGAAGGCCTGGATCCTCCAGGGCTGCTGACCCGCGCACGCTTGCCACAGATCGGTCCCGACGCGCCGGCGAGCACCCCGATTCCAGGCAAGCGCGCGTTCGATCCCTTCGTTGTTCAGGAGTTCCTTCGGCCGGCGCGGCAAATCTCCTGAACGACGAAGCGGGGGAACGCAGACTTGGCGCACATCGGGCCCGACGCGCCGACGCCCACCCCGATTCGAGGCAAGCGCGCGCTCCAGGGGCGCGGCGCGTCGCGCTACTGGAGGAGGCGGCGCTTCGCGCCCTCGAACTCCGCCGGGGTGAGGGCTCCGGAGTCCCGGAGGCGCACCAGCCGCTCGAGCTCGTCGGCGACCGAGTCGTCCGTGCGCTCGGCCCTCGGCAGCAGGTCGGCGAGCTGCTGCAGGTCCTTCGCCTTCCCGGTGAAGCGCTCGGGCGCGCCGAGCACGTGCAGCTCGAGCCCTGCCGGCGTCACCCGCACGTTCGACACGACGGTGAGCGGCCACGCCTCCTGCGACTGGTCCACGAACCCGAGCCCGCTGAACAGCAGCCGCCGGTCGGTGAGCAGCAGGGCGCCGGAGTGCCCGCGCTCGGCCCGCTCCGCGCGGATCCAGAGCCGCTCCTGCTCCTCCGGCTGCAGCGCCGAGCGCAGGACCGCGAGGTGGCGCTGGACCGAGACCATGCCTCCAGCATGGCGCGTCTCGCCCCGCCCCGCGCCTCCGGGGCGCAGCCGGCGCCCACGCCGTGACCCCTGGTTCCGGAGGCGACCCTGGCGCGCCGTCGGCGGCCGTGCGTACGGTGGCGACCCGCCACGAAGGAGCGCCCATGCCCTGCACCCTGGTCCCGCCGTACATCCTGCAGGCGCTCGCCCGCCACGAGGACCCCGCGGTCCGCGACGCCGCGATCCACACGCTCGGCTTCGACAAGACCTTCGCGGTCAACCGGCTGCTCGGCGCGACGACCATGCGCTCCGCGAAGCGGGCCGCCGCTCCCGTGACGGCGCGCCTCCACCGGCTCATCCACGACGCCCACGGTCAGGAGGATCTGCCCGGCGAGCTCGTGCGCAGCGAGGGTGACCCCGCGAGCACCGACGTCGCGGTGAACGAGGCCTACGACGGGCTCGGCGACACGTGGAAGCTGTACGAGGACGTCTACCAGCGCAACTCGATCGACGACGCCGGGATGGACCTCTCCGGCACCGTGCACTTCTCGCAGCAGTACGACAACGCCTACTGGGACGGTCAGCAGATGGTCTTCGGCGACGGGGACGGGGTGCTGTTCAACCGCTTCACGATCTCGGTCGACGTGATCGGGCACGAGCTCACCCACGGCGTCACCGGCGCCACCGCCGACCTCGCGTACCAGGGCCAGTCGGGCGCGCTGAACGAGTCGATCTCGGATGTGTTCGGCTCCCTCGTGAAGCAGTACTCGCTCGGGCAGAGCGCGCAGGAGGCGGACTGGCTGATCGGTCAGGGCCTCCTCGCGGCGGACGTGCACGGGGTCGCCCTCCGCTCGATGAAGGCGCCGGGCACCGCCTACGACGACCCGCGGCTCGCCGGCAAGGACCCGCAGCCGGCGCACATGCGCGACTACGTCCGCACGACGAGCGACAACGGCGGCGTGCACACGAACTCGGGCATCCCGAACCACGCGTTCTACCTCGCCGCGGTCGGCCTCGGCGGCAACGCCTGGGAGCAGGCCGGCCACATCTGGTACGCCGCCCTCACCGGCGGCCAGCTGCAGTCGACCGCGACGTTCGCGCAGTTCGCGCTGCTCACGATCGCGACCGCCGAGCGCCTCTTCGGCGCCGCCGCGAAGCAGGCGGTGTCGGAGGCGTGGAGCGGGGTGGGGATCGTGACGTCGTGAGCGTGCAGCGGGTGGTCGTGACCCGCAGCGGCGGGTTCGCAGGGCTGACGGTCACGACGGAGGTGGACGACCCGGAGGAGGCCGAGCGCCTCTCCGCGGCCGTCCGCAGCGCCGCCGCGCAGCCGCCCGGCCGCGCCCGCGACGACTTCGTCTACGAGTTCACGATCGTGACCGAGTCGGCCACCGACCGCGTGGAGCTGACGGGCGCGCAGCTGCCCGCCGACCTGCGCCCCACCCTGCAGGAGCTCCTGAACCGCCGCGCCCGCTGACCCGCCCCTCCGTGCCTCCCCCGCCTGCGCGTGCGGGCGGGAAAGGCACGCGGCGGCGTCCTTCGCGTACCCGAGGTGTTCCCTTCCGCGCCCGGAGGGTCCACGATCGTGCTCACACCGCGCGACGGCGCGCGGAGGGAGGCGCGATGTTCGAGGCGGCGGTCCAGGCGGCGACCGCGGCCGCGCGCTCCTGGACCCCGGACCGCCCCGAGCCCGCTCGCGCGCACCGGTGCTGCCCCCTCTGCCTCGACCGCTACCGCATCCTGGTGCTCGACGGGCCGCTGCAGGACCTCCCCCACGGCGTCGCGCACCCCGCCGTCGCGGCCGTCGATGAACTGATCGGCGAGCGGATCAGCGACATGGAGGAGCGGTACGCCCGCGATCCCTGGACCGTCCTGCTCAGCGACGCGGACCGGCAGGCGGACCTCGACCGACGCCTCCGGACGACGCGCGGTGCGCTCCTCGTCGTCGCGCTCGAGGAGCTCGCGGACGCGGCGCCGCAGCTGGCGGAGCTGCGCCTTCGGTACACCGAGCCCGCGACCGTCTCGTTCCTCGCGCTGCACCCGCCCGCGGACCTGCCGCCCGCGTGGATGTGAGGCGAGCAGGCGCGAGAGTTGACCTTCACGGATAAGGGCCCGGGCCCTTGTCCGTGAAGATCCGCCGTGCACCCGGGCGGCCACGAGGGTTCGGGGTGATCTCGAGGCTCGCTCCGCTCGCACCGCGATCACCGGAGCTCCGCCGGTCGAGGTGCGGCGAAGCCGCCTC
>NZ_JBQCGC010000056.1:0-2688 GCF_051956055.1 Amnibacterium sp. | reverse complement strand
ACGATCCTGCACGAGCTCGCCCACATGTGGTTCGGCGACCTCGTGACGATGAAGTGGTGGAACGACCTCTGGCTGAACGAGTCGTTCGCCGAGTTCATCTCCACCCTCGCGACCGCCGAGGCGACCGAGTGGGCGGAGGCGTGGACCACCTTCAACATCCTTGAGAAGAACTGGGCCTACACGCAGGACCAGCTTCCCTCCACCCACCCGATCGTCGCGGAGATCCGCGACCTCGAGGACGTGCAGGTCAACTTCGACGGCATCACCTACGCGAAGGGCGCGAGCGTGCTGAAGCAGCTCGTCGCCTACGTCGGCCGCGAGCCGTTCCTGGCGGGCGTCCACGAGTACTTCGTGAAGCACGCCTTCGGGAACACGACGCTGAAGGACCTGCTCGTCGAGCTCGAGGCGACGAGCGGCCGCGACCTGACCGCCTGGAGCGAGGCCTGGCTCGAGACCGCGGGCGTGAACACCCTCACCCCCGAGATCGAGACCGATGAGGGCGGGTTCATCACCGCGTTCACCATCGCCCAGACCGCGATCGAGGCGCAGCCCACGATCCGTCCCCACCGCCTCGCCATCGGCTTCTACGAGCTGCAGGGCGAGCGCCTCGTGCGCACCGAGCGCTTCGAGCTCGACGTCGACGGCGTCTCCACGGACGTGCCGGAGCTGGTCGGCAAGCGCCGACCCGCCCTCGTCCTCCTGAACGACGACGACCTCGCGTACGCGAAGATCCGGCTCGATGCGGAGAGCCTCGAGACGGCGATCGACCACCTCGCCGAGATCGAGTCGCCGCTGGCCCGCTCCCTGGTGTGGAGCGCGGTCTGGGACGCGACCCGGGACGCGGAGGCGCGCCCGCGCGACTTCGTGCGGCTCGTGCTCAACAACGTCGGCAGCGAGACGGAGTCGACGACCGTGCGGCAGGTGCTCGCGCAGGCGCAGGTCGTCGCGGCGAGCTACGTGGCGCCGGAGGTGCGGGAGGAGACCCTCGTCGCGCTCGGCGACGGGCTGCAGCGCCTCGCCTTCGCCGCGGACGCCGGCTCGGACGCCCAGTTCCAGTTCGTGCGCGCGCTCGCCTCCGTCGCCCGCACGCCCGAGCAGCTGCAGGCCGTCCGCGGGCTGCTGTCGGGGTCGACCCCGCTGCCCGGTCTCGACGTGGACACCGACCTGCGCTGGGAACTGCTCATCGCGCTCGTCGCGGGCGGCGAGGCGGACGGCCCCGAGATCACGGCGACGCTCGCGGCGGACGACACCGCAACCGGCCGCGAGTCCGCGGCGCACGCCCGTGCGGCGATCCCGACGCCGGAGGGCAAGGAGGCGGCGTGGGCCTCGCTCGTCGATTCGGCCGCGCTGCCGAACGCGACCGTCCGCTCGACCTGCCTCGGGTTCCGCCGCGCGATCGACACGGGCCTGCTCGAGCCGTACGTGGAGCGCTACTTCGCGGTCATCGAGCAGCTGTGGACCGACCGCAGCTACGCGATCGCCGAGACGCTCCTGCGTGGCCTCTACCCCTCCCCGCTCGCCTCCGCGGAGCTCGTCGCGGCGTCCGAGCGCTGGCTCGCGGAGCACGCCGACGCGGCACCCGCGCTGCGACGCGTCGTCGTCGAGAACACGGCCGCGGTGCAGCGCGCCCTGACGGCGCAGGAGCGTGACGCACGTGAGTGACCTCGTGCTCCGCGCCGCCCCGCTGCAGAGCATCTGGAGCACGATCTTCGATCCCCCCGCGTCCGGCTGGCCGGACTCCTGGTGGGGGAAGATCATCCAGGTCCTCGTCATCGTGGTCGTCGCGCTGCTCGTGCGGCTGATCGCCCATCGGATCATCCGGATCGGTGTGAACCGGATCGTGACCGGCGCGAAGCGGCGGCAGCGGGTGGAGGACACCCAGGCCCTGCTCTCGTCGCCGGTCAGCGCGGCCAGGGTCGTGCAACGCACCCGGACGCTCGGGACGGTGCTGAACAACGTCGTGTCGGTCGTCGTCGTGGTGGTGGCGCTGATCTCGATCGTCACCGTGATCAACTCGAACATCACGGGCGCGTTCTCGCTGATCACCGCGGCGCTCGGCGCCGGGCTCGGCTTCGGCGCGCAGAACCTGGTCAAGGACGTGCTGACCGGGCTGTTCATGGTCGCGGACGACCAGCTCGGCGTCGGCGACATCGTCGAGACCGACTTGGCGACCGGGATCGTGGAGGCGGTCGGCATCCGGGTGACCCAGATCCGCGACGTCAACGGCGTGCTCTGGTACGTGCGCAACGGCGAGCTGACCCGCGTCGGGAACCGGTCGCAGGGCTGGTCGCGCGCGATCGTCGACGTGACGGTCCCGAACACCGCCGACCTCGAGCAGCTGCAGCGCAGGCTGCTCGACGCGGCGAAGCTGGCGGTCTCGCAGCCGGAGTGGCACGGCTCGGTCACCGAGCCGCCCGAGCTGTGGGGGCTCGAGTCCATCACCGCGGACGGCCCCGTCCTGCGGATCGTCGTCCGCACCAACGCGAACCAGCGCGACGACGTGGCCTGGGCGATCCGCACCCATCTCCGGGAGGCGCTGGAGGACGCCGGTATCACGGACATCCGCATCTCCAGCGAGCGGCTGACGCAGTTCGAGTACGCCGGCGCGCTGCGGGGCGTCCGCCCGCCGCGCACCGGCCTGGTCCCCGTGCCGCATCGCCGGGCGTCGCGCCGCACCGCGCCCTCCAT
>NZ_JBQCGC010000055.1:0-54354 GCF_051956055.1 Amnibacterium sp. | reverse complement strand
CCGCGCCCTCTCCGCCGCCGTCCCCCGTCGGGCCCGCCCCCAGGGGGGGCGGGCACGTCGACGTTCAGCTGGACCGGCGCCGCCCGGCCCGTTTCCCCTGAACGACGAAGGGGGCGGCTCAGGCCGGCTCGCCGCGGTGCGCGATGAACGTGACGAGACGTTCGACGGCGTACTCCGGATCGCGCGCGGCGCCCTTCACCCGCTCGTCGGTCTCGGCGGCGAACACGATGGCGCGACCCACGCCCGCGGACTGCCAGCCCTGCGCGTCGCGCTTCGCCCGATCGATCTGCCACGGCGCCATGCCCAGCTCCCCCGCGAGCTTCGCCGACGGTCCGCGCGCATCGAGCACCTTCGCCATCGAGCGCAGCTTCATGGCCAGGGCCGCCACGATCGGCACCGGGTCCGCGCCGCTGTCGATCGCGTGCCGGAGCAGCACCAGCGCCTCCCCGGACCTGCCCGCGAGCGCCGCGTCCGCGACCGCGAACGCATCGGTCTCCATCCGGCCCGCGTAGTACGTCTGCACGGTCGACTCGCCGATGTCGCCGCTCGTGTCGGCGATGAGCTGCTGGCACGCGCTCGCGAGCTCGGCGAGGTCGCCCTGGAAGGCGGAGACGAGCACCCGGAGGGCGCCGGGCGCCACCCGCCGCCCTGCCGCCCGGAACTCCGCGGAGGCGAACGCGGAGCGGTCCGCGTCGCGCTTCACCTCTGCGCACGCGATCTCGATCCCGCCCCCGGCGCCGCCGCGGATCGCGTCGAGCAGCTTCTTCCCCCGCACGCCGCCCGCGTGGCGGAGCACGAGTGTCGCCCCGTCGGCCGGCGCCTCCAGGTACCGGAGCGTCTCGGACAGGAACGCCTCGGACAGCCGCTCGACCGCGCCGACCCGGATGAGCCGCGGCTCACCGAAGAGCGACGGGCTGGCGAGCGTCGTGAGATCCCCCGGCACGGCCGCGGAGGCGTCGAGGTCCGTGACCTCGAGGCTCGGATCCTGGGCGGCGAGGGTCTCGCGGATGCGGCGGATCGCCCGCTCGGCCAGCAGCTCCTCCGGCCCGGACACGAGCACCACAGGAGCGGGCCGCGCCGCGTCCCAGCCGACCTGCTCGATCTTCGCGGTCGTGGCGCGCGTCGCGGCCCTGGCTGCCATGCCCTCGAACCTACCCAGGGGTCCAGACGTCGGCCGTCACCGCCCGCTCGGTCCACACCCGCACGCGGCCGGCGACCCACGACACGAGCACGAGCCCGTCCTGGTCCGTCCGGACCGGCAGGGTCCCCACGGCCCGGAGGATCGCGAGGAGCCGCCGCGTCGGGTGCCCGTAGTCGTTGCCCGCGCCGACGGAGACGATCCCGAACGCGGCTCCAGCCGCGGCGTAGAACGCGGGGCTCTGATCGCTGGACCCGTGGTGCGAGACCTTGACGACGTCGACCCGGGGCAGCGGTCCGGCCGCGAGCACCGCGTTCTGCGCGTCCTCGCCGAGATCGCCGGTCAGCAGCACGGAGGCGCCGCTGCCCGTGACGTGCAGCGTGATGCTCGCCGGGTTGCCGGTGCCGAGGTCGCCGAGCGGCTCAGTCGGCCAGAGCACGTCGAAGCGCAGTCGACCGATCCGGACCGTGTCGCCCCTGCGCGCCTGATGCACCGCGGCACCGGCGCGCACCAGGGCCGCCCGCAGCACGGTGGATGCGGACCGATCGAGGGGGCCGATGAGCGCCGTACGGACGCGATCGGCGAGCGACGCCGCGGCGCCGACGTGATCCGCGTCCCAGTGGGTGAGCACCAGCAGGTCGATGCGGGCCACCCCGAGTCGGGCGAGGCAGGAGGCGATCGGTGCCGGTTCCCGCCCGGTGTCGACGACCGCGAAGTGGCCGCCTCCGCCGTTCAGCACGAGGCCGTCCCCCTGACCCACGTCGCACGCCGCGACGGTCCAGTCGCGGGGTGTGCCGAGGAACCGGCCGACCGCGCCACCGGAGACCGCGCCGATCACGACGAGCACCGCGACCACGGCGACCCCTCCGCCGATCCTCCTGGCCCGTCGGGGCGCGGCCCTGGCGAGCAGCAGCACGCCCGCGACGAGCAGCACGGCCGCGAGCACCGCGCCGAGGATGCCCGCCGGCCACCCGAGCTGCGGCGCTCGGGCGGTGGTGCGCGCGACGAGGCCGATCCAGGCGGCCGGTACCCAGGCGAGCACCGCGGCAGCACCCGCCGCCAGAGGTGCGACGGGGCCGAGCAGGCACGCGATCAGCCCGAGCACGGTCGCGACCGGGGCGGCCGGCTCCGCCAGCAGGTTCGCGACGACGCCGAGCACGGGGATGCCCGGCTGCAGGAGCACGAGCACCGGTTGGCACGCGGCCTGCGCGGCGATCGGGACCGCGAGCACGAGCGCCAGCCGGTGCGGCAGCACGCGGCCGAGGCGCTCCGCGAGCGGCGGTGCGAGCAGCAGCAGCCCCGCGGTGGCGGCTGCGCTGAGCACGAAGCCGGCGCTCCAGGCGAGCCAGGGATCGGAGACGAGGAGCACCAGCACCGCAAGGGACAGGGCCGGCACGCCCGCCGCCCGGCCGCCTCGCAGCGTGCACAGCAGGGCCACCGCTGCCATCGCCGCGGCGCGGACGACCGAGGGCTGCGGCGTCACCAGCACCACGAACCCGGCGAGCGCGGCGCCGGCGAGCAGCACCCGCACGGTGCGGGGCAGCCGGAGCGCGCCGGCGATCGCGAACACCCCGATCGTCACGACCGCGCAGTTCGCTCCCGACACGGCGGTGAGGTGGGTGAGCGACGCGTCCTGCATGGCGAGCCGCAGGTCGGCGCCTACCCGGGTGGTGTCCCCGACCGCGAGGCCGGGCAGCAGCGCGCCGCCGTCGCCCGGCAGCAGGGCCGTGCGCCCGAGCAGCCCGGCTCGCAGAGCGGCCGCGGCGAGCTGCACCGGAGGAGGCCGTGCGACGACCGTGGGCCGCGAGAGCGCCGACCCGACGACCGCGGCCGCGTCCGTCGGAGCGGCCGGGTGGAGGCTCGCGCGCACCCGCAGGACGCTGCCGGGGATCGGCGCCGCTCCCCCGTCCGCGAAGAGCAGCACCGGGACGTCCATCCGTCGCTCCCCCGCCCTCACGATCGAGCCGTGCAGCATCCGGCGCTCGGTCAGCGCGCCGCTCCGCCCGTTCCCCTCGAGCACCGCGGATTGATCCACCCGGACCTCGACGGTCGCGGGGCGCCCCGTCACGAGGCCGTCAGGATGGCGGTGCGCGTCGCCCCAGACGACGGCGACGAGGAGCGCGCCGCATCCGAGCGCGCCCGCGGCGAGGAGCGCGGCGCCTCGCGTGCGGCGCCGGATCGCGCGGAGCAGGAGCCAGCCGGCGGCGCCGAACGCGCAGGCGGCCGCCGCAGGCGTGGTCGCGGGCAGGGCGGTCGCGAGGAGCGCGAGCAACCACACGGCCGCGGCCGGCAGCAGCAGGCCGGTCCGGACGAGCTTCACGGGACCACCAGGTCGCGCAGGCCCGCCAAGGTCTTCGGCCCGATGCCCCCGACCTCGCCGAGCCGGTCGACGGAGGCGAACGGCCCGTGCGCCTCCCGGTACGCGATGATCCGCGCGGCGAGCGCCGGGCCGATCCGCGGCAGGGTCTCGAGCTGCTCCGCCGTCGCCGAGCTGAGGCTGATCGGCCCGCTGGCAGCGCCTGCGGCGCTCGCGGTCGCAGCCGGTGCCGCGGCACCGCGCTCGGGCACGACGACCTGCTGCCCGTCGGCGAGCCGTGCCGCGAGGTTGATCCCGCTCTGATCGGCCTCGGCCGTCGGACCGCCCGCCGCCGCGAGGGCGTCGGCCACGCGTGAGCCGGCGGGCAGCGCGACGAGGCCCGGAGCGCGCACGGCACCGCTGACGTGGACCAGCAGCGGCGTCGGGGCCGCGGTCGTCGCGACGATCCGAACCCCGGATCCCTCGGCCGTGCTGCCGGAGGCCTGCCCGGCCGCGATCAGCACGGCGGTGAGCAGGATCCCGACGGCGACCGCTGCGAGCGCGACGAGCACGCCCGGCCGACCGGACGTCACCGACGCGAAGCGGGCTCGGAGCGAATCCACGCGGGGACGTTAGGGCGCGTCCCCTCCTCCTGGCACCGCGCTCAGCACCCGGGGCCAGAAGGCCGCCCTGTGGAGGGAGGGAGGATCACTCCGTGGCGATGCTCACGACCTTCGGCGCCCGGACCACGACGCGTGCGATCCGCCTGCCGCCGACGGACCGAGTCACGACGTCCGAGGACCTCGCGAGCCGCTCGAGGTCCTCAGCCGTGATCTTCGGGGAGACCTCGAGCTTCGCCCGCACCTTGCCGTCGACCTGCACGATCGCGGTCACCGACTCCTCGACGAGGAGCGTCGGGTCCGGCTTGCGGAAGCCCTGCAGCGCCACCGACGGCTCGTAGCCGAGGCGCTCCCACATCTCCTCCGCGGTGAACGGCGCGAACAGGCTCAGCGCGACGGCGATCGTCTCGACCGCCTCCCGCACCGCGCCGTCGGCGCCGCCCGGCCCGCTGTCGATCGCCTTCCTGGTGACGTTGACGAGCTCCATGATCCGCGCGATGAGCACGTTGAACTTGAAGGTCTCGGCGAGGCCGGGGATGTCGGCGAGGAACCGGTGCGTCTGCCGGCGGAGCGCCTCGTCACCGCTCGCCCACACCACGTCGGGCGAGCTGGTGACGTCCATCGCGAGCCGCAGGGCGCGGTTCAGGAACTTCACCTGGCCGCCCGGCCGGACGTCCTCCCAGTCGATGGTGTCCTCGGGGGGCCCGGCGAACGCCATGGTCAGGCGGATCGCGTCGACGCCGTAGGTCGCGAGCTCGTCGGAGAGGCTCACGCCGCCGCGGCTCTTCGACATCTTCGCGCCGCCGGAGAGCACCATCCCCTGGTTCAGCAGGGCGCTGAAGGGCTCGGTGAAGTGCACGTGCCCCAGGTCGAACAGCACCTTCGTGATGAACCGGGCGTACAGCAGGTGCAGGATCGCGTGCTCGACGCCGCCCACGTACTGGTCGACGGGCGCCCACTTGTCCGCCTCCGCGGGGTCGAACGGGCGGGTGTCGTCGTTCGGCGACAGGAACCGGAGGAAGTACCAGGAGCTGTCGACGAACGTGTCCATGGTGTCGGCGTCGCGTTTCGCGGGGCTGCCGTCGATCGGGCTCGGCACGTTGACCCAGTCGCTCGCGGCGCCGAGCGGCGAGGTGCCCTTCGGCTTGAGGTCCAGCCCTTCGGTGTCCGGGAGGCGGACCGGCAGATCCTCGAACGGCACCGGGATCTCGGTGCCGTCGGCGGCGTGGATGATCGGGATCGGCGTGCCCCAGAAGCGCTGCCGGGAGATCAGCCAGTCCCGCAGCCGGTAGCTCTTCGCGGCGCGGCCGGTGCCCGCCGCCTCCAGCTCCTTCACCATCTGCTCGATGGCGCGGGCCTTGGAGAGCCCGTTCAGGCTGCCGGAGTTGACCATCCGGCCCTCCCCCGCGAGCGCGATGCCCGTCACCGCGGGGTCGACGGACTCGATCTCGGGCAGCTCGCCGCCCGGCGGGATCACGGGGATGACGCCGGTCACCGGCTGGAACGTGTCCACGACGATCTTCACGGGCAGGTCGAACGCCCGCGCGAAGTCGAGGTCGCGCTGATCGTGGGCGGGCACCGCCATGATCGCGCCGGTGCCGTAGTCGGACAGCACGTAGTCGGCGGCCCAGATCGGCAGCCGCTCACCGTTCACCGGGTTGATCGCGTACCGGCCGAGGAAGACCCCGGTCTTCACCCGGTCCGTGTTCAGCCGCTCGACCTCGGTCGTCGACTGCACCCGGGCGAGGTAGGCGGCGAACGGCTCGGCGATCTCGGCCGGCTGACCGGCGACGAGCTCCGCGGCCAGATCGGAGTCGGGCGCGACGACCATGTAGGTGGCGCCGTGCAGCGTGTCGGGGCGCGTCGTGAAGACCGTGATCGGCTCGTCCCGGCCCTCGACCCGGAAGTCGACCTGCGCGCCGTTGCTCCGCCCGATCCAGTTCCGCTGCATCGCGATGACCTTCGCGGGCCACGTGCCCTCGAGCTGCTTCAGGTCGTCGAGCAGCCGGTCGGCGTACTCCGTGATGCGGAAGTACCACTGCGTGAGCTTCTTCTTCTCCACGACGGCACCGGAGCGGTCGCTCGTGCCGTCGGGCAGCACCTGCTCGTTCGCGAGCACGGTCTGGTCCACCGGGTCCCAGTTGACCCAGCTGTCCTTGCGGTACGCGAGCCCCTTCTTGTACAGCTCGAGGAACAGCCACTGGTTCCACTTGTAGTACTCGGGGTCCGAGGTGTGGAGCTCACGGCTCCAGTCGAAGCTCACGCCGTAGCGCTCGAACGACGCCTTCTGCTGCGCGATGTTGTCGTAGGTCCATTCGCGGGGGTCGCTCCCCCGCTTGATGGCGGCGTTCTCGGCCGGCAGCCCGAACGAGTCCCAGCCGATGGGGTGCAGCACGTTGAACCCGCGCTGCCGCCAGTAGCGGGCCGTGATGTCCCCGAAGGCGAACGCCTCCGCGTGCCCCATGTGCAGGTCGCCGGAGGGGTACGGGAACATGTCGAGGATGTACTTGCGGGGGCGCTTGTCCTCCGGGTCGTCGGTGCGGAAGAAGTCGCCCTGGCGCCAGATCGGCAGCCATTTCTCCTGCAGCTGCGCGGGGGTCGGCAGCGCGTCGGCGGTCGGCTCGGGCATCGCGGTCCTCACATGTTTCAAGCGTGTTTCAGGCGCGGGAACAGCTTTCCACTGTAGAGGTCGGTGCCCGCCCCCTCCGTCCGCCGCGACCCGCGACGACGCCGTACGCTGGGCGCGACGACGAAGGAGCGCCACCTGGATGCCTGGCTGACCGCCCTGCTCGAGGGGCTGGCGGGCCTCGGCGCCTGGCGCTACGTCGTGGCCTCCGTCGGCATGCTCCTCGAGACCAGCCTGTTCGTCGGTCTTGTGGTGCCGGGCGACACCATCGTGCTGTTCACCGCGACCGCGGGCCGCGGCCCGGTCGACTGGTCGCTCCTCGTGCTGGCGGTGGTGACCGGCTCGCTCGCGGGCGAGTCGATCGGGTTCATGATCGGGCGGTTCTTCGGCCCGCGGCTGCTCAGCTCCCGGCTCGGGCGGCGCATCGGCGAGCGGCACGTGCTGCGGGCCGAGCGGTGGCTGGAGCGCCGCGGCGGGGCGGCGATCCTCATCAGCCGCTTCCTGCCGGTGATGCACGCGTTGATCCCGGTCACCGTCGGCGCCAGCCGGTACCCCTATCGGCGGTTCCTCGCCTGGACGGCCCCGGCGTGCGTGGTGTGGGCCGCGCTCTACGTGTCCGTCGGGCAGGCGGCGGGGTCGAGCTACCGGGCGCTCGCCCACGACCTGCACTTCGCCGGCTGGATCGTGCTGGGCGGTGTCGTGGTGTTCCTCGTCCTCGTCTGGCTGGGCAGGAAGCTCCTCCACCGCCTCGAACGCCCCTGACCCGGTCCTCCGACCCTCGGCCTCAGCACCTCGGCAGGAGCACCTCGGCCTGAGCACTTCGGCAGGCCAGATCCACTTCAGCAGGCTCAGGAAGCGCAGGACGGCCTGCCGGAGCAGAACCAGCCTGCCGAAGCAAGAACCAGCCTGCTCACGTGCTCGACCCAGCACTCCAGCAGGCCCGATCCACTCCAGCAGGCTCAGGAGGCGCCACGGAGCCTGCCGAAGCGCAGCCAGCCTGCCCACGCGAGAACCAGCCTGCCCACGTGCTCAGCCCAGCACTCCGGCAGGCCCGATCCACGCCAGCAGGCTCAGGAGCCGCAGGACGGCCTGCCGAAGCAGGATCAGCCTGCCCAAGCGGGAACCGGCCTGCTCACGTGCTCGACCCAGCACTCCAGCAGGCCAGATCCACTTCAGCAGGCTCAGGAGGCGCCACGCAGCCTGCCGAAGCACGACCAGCCTGCCGAAGCAGGATCAGCCTGCCGAAGCGGGAGCCAGCCTGCTCACGTGCTCAGCCGAGCACTCCAGCAGGCCAGATCCACTTCAGCAGGCTCAGGAGGCGCCACGCAGCCTGCCGAAGCACGACCAGCCTGCCGAAGCACGACCAGCCTGCCGAAGTGCCGAAGCAGGACCGGCCTGCCGAAGCAGGACCGGCCTGCCGAAGCACAACCAGCCTGCCGGAGTGCCGAAGCAGGACCGGCCTGCCGAAGTGCCGAAGCACAACCGACCTGCTCACGTGCTCGGTCGGGACGCGGAAGGGCCGCCTCCCTGGGGAGACGGCCCTTCGTGCGGAGTCCGGTCAGAACCCGTTCTTGGACAGCCAGGCCTTCGCGAGCGCCTGGTAGTCCGGCTTGCCACTGCCGGCCGCCTGGGTGTTCAGGTCGAGCAGGTCGGCGGTCGTGAGCTTCGCGGAGACCGCGTTCACGATCGAGTCGAGGTCGCTCGTCGCCTTGCTCGTGGACACGATCGGCACGACCTGCTGGGACGCGAAGAGGTTCTTCGGGTCGGTGAGGGTGACGAGGTTGTTCTTCTTGATGGAGGGGGTCGTCGAGTAGATGTCGGCCACCTGCACCTGGTTGCTCAGCAGCGCCTTGAGCGTGGTCGGGCCACCGCCGTCGTTGATGGCCTTGAACGAGATGTTCTTCAGGCCGTAGACGGACTCGAGGCCCTTGATGCCGTCCGGACGCGTCGCGAACTCGGGGTTCGCGGCCAGGGTGACGTTCCCTGCCTTGCTCAGGTCGGCGATCGAGGTCAGCCCCTTCGCCTTCGCGAAGGACGAGGTGACGTTCAGCGAGTCGGAGTCCGCCGCCTGCGCGAGGTCGAGCGCCTTCGCGTTCAGCGTCGAGATCTTCGCGTCGATGCCGGACTTCACCGCGTCGCCGCTCTTCGCGTTCGCGCTCTGGTCGAGGTACGACAGGAGCGAGCCCGCGTACTCGGGGACGAGGTTGATCTCGCCGCTCTTCAGCGCCGCGAGGTAGGCCGCGCGGGCGCCGATCGCCGGCTTGTACGAGACGGTGTAGCCCTTGTTCGCGAGCGCGCCGCCGTAGATGTAGCCGAGGATCTCGTTCTCGCCGAAGTTCGCGGAGCCGACCACGATCGACTTCGCGTCGCCGGAGGCGGCGGAGCCGCTCGCTGCGGCGCTGCTGCTCGAGCCGCCGCCGATCGTGTTCGAGCTCGCGCAGCCGGCGAGTCCGAGGGAGAGGGCCGCGGCGACCGCCGCCGCCCCGATGAGGCTTCGTCGTGTGATGGACATGGTGCTAGTTCCCTTCCGAAACGGGTGCCCGTGTCGGGACCGGCAGCCGCCGGGCCCGTGCTGTGGAGGAACCGCGGCCGCGGGACACCCCGCGCGGCGCGGCGAAGCGCTGGAGGAGGGCGAGGAGACCGTCGACGACGAGGGCGAGGACGGTGACGAGGATCGCGCCGGCCGTCATCTGCACGTAGTCGTTCGCGGCCAGGCCGCCGAGGATGAAGTCGCCGAGGCTGTTGATGCCGAAGTTCGACACGAGCGTGACCGACGCGATGATCTGCAGCGTCGACGCGCGCAGGCCGCCGAGGATCAGCGGAGCCGCGAGCGGCAGCTCGACGCGGCGGAGGATCTGCCACTCGGTCATACCCATCGCCCGCGAGGCGTCGATCGTCTGCCGGTCCACCTGCTCGAGGCCCGCGTACGCGCCCGCGAGCAGCGGGGGCACGCCGAGGAGCACGAAGACGAGGACCGCGGGCGGGAGCGCGAGCGACACGAGCAGCAGCACCGACAGCAGGCCGAGCGTCGGCACCGCGCGGACGACGTTCGCGACGATGATCGCGAACCCTCGGCCGCGGCCCGTGTGGCCGATGTAGAGCCCGATCGGCAGCGCGATCGCTGCGGTGAAGAGGACCGAGAGGAACGACAGCCAGAGGTGCGCGCCGAGCTCCGCGGCGATGCCCGCCGAGAAGTTCACCTCGCCCCAGTGCGCCGGGTCGAGGATCCACTGGATGGCCTGGAGGAAGAGCATCAGCTGCCTCCGGCCTGCGGCACGGGGATCGCGAGCGACTTCGTCGCGGCGGAGGAGCGGCGCCTTCGGCGCTTCCAGGGCATGAGCGCACGGCCGATCAGCCCGATGACCACGTCGAACACCGCCGCGAGGAGCAGGACGGCGACGAGCCCGGTCACGACCTCGACGGGGAAGCTCCGCTGGAAGCCGTCGGTGAAGAAGCCGCCGAGGCTGGGGATCCCGACGAGCGCGGCGACGGTCGCGAGGCTGATCGTGCTGACCGAGACGACGCGGACCCCGGCGAGCAGCACCGGCCCCGCGAGCGGGAGCTCGACACGCCAGAAGAGCTGTGTGCCCGAGAAGCCCTGGGCGCGGGCGGCGCCGCGGACGTCGTCGTCGACGCTCGCGAAGGCGTCCGCGGCCGAGCGGAGCATGATCGCGATCGCGTAGATCAGGAGCGCGATCGTGACGTTGAGCGGGTTGAGGATGGGCAGCCCGAGCACGACCGGCACGAGGACCACCAGCGCGATGCCGGGGATCGTGTAGAGGATGTTGCCGAGGGTGAGGAGCACGCTCCGGGCCGGGGCCGAGCGCGCAGCCCAGTAGCCGAGGGGCACGGAGACCGCGAACCCGAGCACGATCGCCGGGACGCAGAGCGCGACATGCGCCAGGGTCGACGACCACACCAGGTCGAGATGACTCCACACCCACGACATCAGGCGTCGCCCGCCTGATCCGTCTTGTTCGAGATGCTGCGCGACTTCGGGCCGGCACCGGCGGAGCCGGCGAGCGCCAGCCGCCCCTCCGGCGCACTGATGACGCCGGCGGGATACCCGGCCGCGTCGACGAGCAGCACGTCGTCCCCGACGCCCTGCTCCTCCGCGGTCAGCCGCCGCTTGCCCCGCTTGGCGCCCACGAAGTCCGCCACGAAGTCGCTGGCGGGGTGGGCGAGGATCTCCTGCGGGGTGCCGATCTGCGCGATGACGCCGCCGCGCTGCAGGATGACGATCTGCTGACCGAGCAGGAACGCCTCGTCGATGTCGTGGGTGACGAACACGGTGGTCTTGCCCAGTTCGCGCTGGAGGTGCAGGAGCTCCTGCTGCAGCTCGTCCCGCACGATCGGGTCGACGGCGCCGAACGGCTCGTCCATCAGCAGGATGTTCGGGTCCGCGGCGAGCCCGCGCGCGACGCCCACGCGCTGCTGCTGGCCGCCCGAGAGCTGGCCGGGGTAGCGGTTCGCGAGCGCGCGGTCGAGCCCGACCCGATCGAGCTGGTCGAGCGCCGCCTGCCGGGCCTTCGCCTTGGGCGTACCCGTCAGCACGGGCACGGTCGCGACGTTGTCGACGACGGTGCGGTGCGGCAGCAGCCCGGAGTTCTGCATGACGTACCCGATGCGGCGCCGCAGCGCGACCGGCTCGATGCCGGACACGGGCTCGTCGTCGATGAGGATCTCGCCCTCGGTGGGATCGACCATCCGGTTGATCATCCTGAGCAGGGTGGTCTTGCCGCAGCCGGAGGATCCGACGAAGACCGTGGTGGTCCTGGACGGGATCACCACGGAGAAGTCCTCGACCGCCGTCGTGCCGTCGGGATAGGTCTTGCGGACGTGCCGGAACTCGATGCCCACCCGTGCGCCCTCCTCTTCCGCGGCCGAAGCGCGTCGAACCATACCGACGCCGTCGGACATCCAAGCGCGCCTTCAGGGCACTGTCAGGTTCATGACGCCCCGTGAAGCCGTCTGCGAGACTTCGACGCGTGGCCGCATCCCGACGACGACCGTTCCGGCGGCGCGCGCCATCCCCAGCGGTCGAGCAGGCCGTCGGCCGGGCCATGCGGGTCGACGACGCGGTGCGCGAGTTCCGCGAGCGGCGGGCGCGGCGCCGCGGCCGCATCCCGATCGTCGTGCCGTACACCGGCTACGGGTCCACGAGCTGGGTCCGGGTGCTCGGACGGGTCCTGATCACCCGTCACGCCCCCTCCGGCTCACCGCAGGAGTCGTTCCGCGGCTGGCGGAGCTTCACCGGCATCCCGGTCGACGGCGCCCCGGTCGAGGTCACCATCGGGGACACGGTGCACCACGTGGTCGCCGACAACGGCGGTGTCATCGACGTGCGGGTCGAAGCGCAGCTGACCCCCGGCTGGCACCGGATCACGCTCCAGACGGAGGGCGAGGGGCGGCACACGCCCGCCGTGCAGGCCCCGGTGTTCGTGCTCGACCCGGAGGCGCCGTTCGGGATCGTCTCCGACATCGACGACACGGTCATGGTCACCGCGCTCCCCCGCCCGCTGCTCGCGGCCTGGAACACCTTCGTGCTGAACGAGCAGGCCCGCTCCCCGACGCCCGGGATGGCCGTCCTGTACGACCGCATCCATCACGAGCACCAGGCGGCGCCGTTCCTCTACCTCTCCACCGGGGCGTGGAACGTGGCGCCCACACTCAGCCGGTTCCTCTCCCGCAACCTGTACCCGCCCGGCCCGCTGCTGCTCACGGACTGGGGTCCCACCCCGGACCGCGTGTTCCGCTCGGGGCGCGCCCACAAGATCGACGAGCTCGAGCGCCTCGCGCACGAGTTCCCCGAGATGCGGTGGATCCTGATCGGCGACGACGGGCAGCACGACGAGGACACGTACAGCGGCTTCGCGCGAGCGCACCCCGAGAACGTGGCCGCGGTCTGCATCCGGCAGCTGTCGATCGGCGAGGCCGTGCTCGCCGGCGGCAGGTCGCGCGCGGACGACCGGAGGCGGACGACCGACGTGCCGTGGATCTACGCGCCCGACGGCGGGGGCTTCCTGACCGGGTTGATCCGCCTCGGACTGCTCTGACGCGTCAGGACCAGGAGGCGGGTCCGTCGCTGCCGGCGGCGTACTCGTCGAGCGGCACCTCGCCGCGCTGCCAGGCGTCGAGGACCGGCTGCACGATCCGCCAGCACTGCACGGCCACGTCGCCCCGGATGGAGAGCGTGGGGTCGTCGCCGAGCACGCCGCGGACGACCTCGCCGTATTCCGTCACGGCGGTCTTCGGCAGCTCCCCCGTCATCCGGATCGGCTCGAGCTCGAACGGCATGCTCCCGCCGCCCGCCGTGAACTGCAGCTCGATGCGCGGCGGCTTGAAGCCGAAGCGCACGATCTCCGGGTGGCCGTCCCCGGACTGCCCGTCGGGGCGGAACCGCACCGGGCGGAAGCGCACCCGGATCTCGTTCGCGGGGTCGCCGATGGCCTTGCCGGACCGGAGCACGAACGGCACCCCGGCCCATCGCGCGTTCGCGACCTCGAGGGCGATCTCGGCGAGCGTCTCGGTCTCGTGCTCGGGGTCGACGCCGTCCTCCGCCGTGTAGTCGGGCAGGTGCTTACCGCCGACCTCGCCCGCCGTGTAGCGGGCTCGGCGGGACGGGGAATCCGTGTTCGGGAACACGGGGGCGCCCGACCAGACCTGCGTCACCGCGAGCACCGAGGCCAGCGCGTCGCGGAGATGGGCGGGGTCGAAGCCCCCAGGCGCCTCGCACGCGGTCACCGCGAGCACCTGCAGGAGGTGGGACTGCAGCATGTCCCGGAGCGCGCCGGCGGTGTCGTAGTAGCCAGCGCGGCCCTCGAGCCCCAGCTGCTCGTCGTAGACGATCTCGACGCGCTCGATCTCGTCCGCGTTCCAGGCGGACTCGAGCAACCGGTTGTTGAACCGGGTCGCGAGCACGGCGAGCGCGGCGCGCTGCCCGAGGAAGTGGTCGACCCGGTGGATGCGCTCCTCCGGCACGACCCGGCGCAGCGCCTCGTTCAGCGCCTCGGCGCTGTCGGCGTCGTCCCCGAACGGCTTCTCGACCGCCAGCACGGTGTGCTCGGGCAGGTCGAGCCCTTCGAGCACCCCCGCCACCTTCGACACGATCGCGGGCGGCAGCGCGAAGTACACGACGAGGTCGCCGTCCACGCCGTCGAGGAGCGAGGACCAGTCGTCCGCCGAGGTGGGGTCGGCCCGCACGTAGCGCGTGGCGTCGAGGATCGCGTCCGCCGCGTCTCCCTCCGCCCCGACCTGCTCGAACGCCTCGGCGACGATGTCGTGCCACTCGTCGGCGCGATCGGAGCGGCCGCTGCCGACCACCCGCAGGCCGTCGAGGAGGTGGAGGTCGTCGGCGTCGCCGCCGGCGATGAGGCTGCCGATGCCCGGTAGCAGCAGCCGCTTCGCGAGGTCACCGCTGGCGCCGAGGATGAGCATCGTCGTGGAGGTCACGACCGGGAGCGTACGAAGCGGCTGCTGGACGCGCGGTGCGGGCGCGCTGGACGCGGGGCGGGTCACGGTGCTGCAGCGGGCCGGCGGCCGCGCGTAGCGTGACCACGTGCCCGAGCTCGCCGCCGACCTGCTCGACCGCATCGCCGGTCGGGCCGCCGCTCACGACCGGGACGGCTCGTTCCCGGAGGAGGACCTCGCCGAGCTGCGCGCCGCCGGCTACCTGGCCGCGCTCGTGCCCGCCGAGCGGGGCGGGTGGGGACTGTCGCTCGAGCAGCTCACCCGCGAGCAGTCGCGGCTCGCCGCCGCGGCGCCGGCGACCGCCCTCGCGGTGAACATGCACCTCGTGTGGACGGCGGTCGCGAAGACCCTGCACGACCGCGGGGACGCGTCCCTCGACTTCGTCCTCGACGAGGCCGCCGCCGGCGAGGTGTTCGCCTTCGGCGTCAGCGAGGCGGGCAACGACCTCGTGCTGTTCGGCTCGACCGTGGAGGCCCGGCCGCTGCAGGACGGCGGCGTCGCCTACACCGGCACGAAGACCTTCACCTCCCTCTCGCCGGTCTGGACCCGGCTCGGGACGTTCGGCCTCGACAGCGTGAGCGAGGACGCCCCGCGGATCGTGTGGGGGTTCCTCGACCGGGGCGCACCGGGCATCAGCGTGGTCGAGGACTGGGACCCGCTGGGGCAGCGCGCGACCCGGAGCGACACCACCCTCCTGGACGGGGCCGTCGCCCGGCCCGACCGCGTGGTGCGGAGGCTGCCGCCGGGACCGAACCCGGATCCGCTGGTCTTCGGCGTGTTCGTGAACTTCGAGATCCTGCTCGCGTCCGTGTACGCGGGCATCGCCCACCGGGCGGTGGAGCTCGCGGCGCAGGCGGCGAGGCGCCGGTCGTCGCTGCGGCTCGGCGGAGCGCCCCGCTCGGACGACCCCGACGTGCGCCGCCGCGTCGCCACCGCCGCGATGCTCGACGACGCCCTCGACCCCCAGATCCGCGCGCTCGCCCGTGACGTCGACACGATCGCGGACCACGGCCCTCGGTGGTTCGCGAAGGCGTCAGGGCTGAAGGTGCGGGTCACGGAGCAGGCGAAGGCGATCGTCGACCAGGCGATCCTGGTCGGCGGCGGCAGCGGGTACGCGGCCTCCTCCGAGCTCGCCCGCCTCTACCGCGACGTGCTCGCGGGGGCGTTCAACCCCTCCACGGCGGACTCGGCGCTCAGCACCATCGCGACCGCCGTCCTCGGACCGGTCGGGTCCTGACGCCCCCGTCCTCTGGGAACCCGAGGATCCCGCAGCGAATGGTCCTTAGCCTCGGTTCGTGAGCGACGAGGTCCCGCCGAGACAGCAGCACCCGATGGTGATCCTGGCCATCTGCTGCCTGAGCCTGTTCATCGTCACGCTCGACGCGACGGTCACGAACGTCGCGCTGCCGACGATCGGCAAAGAGCTGCACGCGGGCGTGACCTCCCTGCAGTGGACCCTCGACGCATACACGCTGACCCTCGCGAGCCTGCTCGTGCTGGCGGGCTCGAGCGCGGACCGGCTCGGCAGGAAGCGGCTGTTCCGGGTGGGCCTCGTGGTGTTCGGAGTGGGCTCCCTCGCCTGCAGCCTCGCCACCTCCGACGCGCTGCTCATCGCCGCGAGGGTGCTCCAGGCGCTCGGCGGCACGATGCTCAACCCGGTGTCGCTGTCGATCATCACGAACGCCTTCCAGGAGCGGAAGGCGCGCGCGCGGGCGCTCGGCATCTGGGGCGCGATCAGCGGCGTCTCGCTCGGGTTCGGCCCGCTCGTCGGGGGCCTGCTCGTCCAGTCGATCGGCTGGCGCGCGATCTTCTGGGTCAACGTGCCGATCGTGCTCGCCGCCCTCGTGCTGACGACCCTCTTCGTGCCCGAGTCGCGAGCCCAGCAGCGCAGACGCGTCGACCCGCTCGGCCAGGTGCTCGTGGTGCTGCTCCTCGCCGGCACCGTGTTCGGGATCATCGAGGGGCCGGAGATCGGCTGGGGCTCCCCGCTCGTGATCGGCGCGTTCGCGGTCTCGGCGATCGCCCTGGCGCTGTTCGTCCCGGTCGAGCTGCATCGCAAGGAACCCCTGATCGATCCTCGCTTCTTCACGAGCATCCCGTTCGCGGGCGCGGTGCTCGCCGCGGTGCTCGCGTTCGGCTCGTGGAGCGCGTTCCTCTTCTCGAACACCCTGTACCTCCAGGACGTGAAGGGGTTCCCGCCGATCGTCACCGGCCTGCTCTTCATGCCTGCGGGCCTCGCGATCCTCGTCGCCTCGCCGATCGCCGGTCGGCTCGTCGGCGCCGTCGGCACGCGCCTCCCGATGACGCTCGCGGGCGCGCTGATCGCGGTCGGCGCCGGCTGGCTGGCCTTCACGACGGCGAGCACGCCCATCGCCGTCATCGCGGTCGTCTTCGCCCTCTTCGGGCTCGGGTTCGGGCTCGTCAACGCGCCCATCACGAACACCGCGGTGTCGGGCATGCCGAACGACCAGGCGGGCGCGGCGTCCGCCATCGCGTCCACCGGGCGTCAGGTGGGCACCTCGCTCGGCATCGCGCTGGCCGGTTCGATCACCGGCGCCTCCGGAGCCGCAGGCGGGGTGCCGAAGTCCTTCGCCGTCGACGCGCATCCGCTCTGGTGGACCGTCGTCGGCGCGGCGGCGGCGATCGTCGCGATCGCGTCGCTCAGCAACTCCCGAGCGGCCTCCCGCTCGAGCGAGCGACTCGGCCCCCTCCTCCACGACGCGGCCGGCGCGTGACGCGTCGCGGGGATCTCGAGCCCGAGGTCGGTGTACACTCGACAGGCCGCTTCGGCGGCGCAGCGGGTCTGTGGCGCAGTTGGTAGCGCACCTGCATGGCATGCAGGGGGTCAGGGGTTCGAGTCCCCTCAGATCCACCAGAGCACCGAAGGCCCCGTCCGCGAGGACGGGGCCTTCGGTCGTTCCGGACGGGCAGAAGCCGCCCCGATCGGCCGGGCGTCGCGCAGCCGCGATGATCAGGTGGCCGCTCGGCGGACGGCGCCGTCACGGCGTACGCACCCACCGCCCGGCGCTCCGCCGGCCGCCGTCAGGAGGCGGTCGCGCGCTCCTCGATCGGGATCACCGGGCAGTCGCGCCAGAGTCGCTCGAGGGCGTAGTAGGCGCGGTCCTCCTCGAGGAAGACGTGCACCACGACGTCGCCGAAGTCGAGCAGCTCCCAGTGGCCGGACCCGCGGCCCTCCCGCCGCTTGAGCGGCAGGCCCATCGCGCCGAGGCGCTCGTCCACCGCGTCGGCGATCGCGCCCACGTTGCGCTCACTGCTGCCCGACGCGATGAGGAACGCGTCCGTGAGCGGCAGCCGGCCGGAGACGTCGAGCGCCACCAGGTCCGTCGCGTTCCTCGAGAGGGCGGCTTCCGCCGCCGCCTGCACCTGTGACCTGATCTGTCGCTCCATCTGAGCGATCAGAATAGCTTGAGCACCCAGCTGCCGACGAGCAGGGTCACCACACCCACAGCCATCGCACCGGCGACGATCGCCAGGACCGTGGGCAGCACGTTCCCCCGGCGGCGTGGCGCGCTCGAGAAGCCGCGCTCGTGCGGGGCTCCGCTCACCGCCTTCGACGCGCGGACGGGAGCGACCCCTGCGGCGGGCTCATCCTGCGCCGCCTCGTACAGGCGGTCGATGTCCTGCGAGTCGTAGAGGTCGCTGTGCGCCCCGGTGGTGGAGAGGCTCCGCGGGAGGTTCATCGAGCCCGTGATGAAGATGTCGCCGTTGGCGTTGACCGCCTGGGTCATGTCGGGCTGCGGGTCGTTCGGGAGGATCAGCGCGTTGGCCGAGCCGTGCGAGCCGCCGACCGAACGGCTGAGGAGGCCGGTGAAGCCCTCCTGCGTCTCGTCCTCGTCGGCCCAGGCGAGGGGACGCCCCGGCTGCTGCACCTGCTCCGCGGGCTGGGGCTGCTGCCTGGCCTTGCGGATGAGGGCCTCGAAGCCGGCGAGATCCGTGACCTCGCTCGGCGGGCCGAGCTGCGGGCTCTGGAAGTGCGCCGGGTACTGCTCGGGCTCCTGGAAGGCGGGCTGCGCGGGCAGCGGCCCGGGCGTGTACGCGCGGGGCTCGTAGCCGCCCTGCTCGTACTGGTCGTCCTCGTCGTCCTCCCAGCGGTCCGCCGGCTCGATGAACGCCGGGTCGATGCGCGCAGCGGCCCAGTCGTCGCGCCGGTCGGCGGGGGCAGGCTGGACCGGGCTGGAGAACGTGATGGCGTCGTCGCCGGTCGGCTCGCTGAAGGCGTGCGGGAGGCTGATCGGGTTCGTCGTGTGCGAGGGCGCCTCGAGGTCCGTGACCTGACGCGGGATCGCGACGGTCGGCTCGGGCTGGTACGGCTCGTCGTAGTAGCCGTCGTCCTCGTAGTCGTACCCCTCGAACCCGCTCGGCTGCGCAGCCGGCTGCGGTCCGACGGCGGGGCGCGCGTCGAAGAGCTCGCCGGGGAGCCCGTCCTCGCGCTGGTCGGCGGCCTCGCGCTCACGGCGGCGACGGCGGCTGAGCCCCTCGTCGGAGGCCGGCTGCGGGACGCCGGGCTGCGGGAACGCCGCCGGACGAGCGGCTGCGGGCGGCTGATCCGCCGGGCGTGCGGGCGCCTCGCGGCGCAGCAGGGCGTCGCGGACCCGGTCGAGCATGTCGCCGGACACGCTGTCCTGCTGCGGCACGACGGGCGCCTCCTGGCGACCGGAGCGGAAGGCGCCGAGGTCCGTCGTCGGCTGCGTCGTGGGACGCTGACCGCGCGTCAGCGCAGCCCAGATGTCCTGCGTGTCGCCGACACTGAACTCCTGATCCGGAGCGAATTCGCTGCTGAAGTCGTGCGCGTCGAAGTCCACCACGCCCGAGGGGTGGGGCTGCCGCTCGGCGAGCGCTTCCGCCGCGCGCCGCTCCGCCTCCCGAGCCGCTCGGCGGCTGCCGGGGGCGGCGGCGACCGAGGGGTCGGCAGCGCTGCTCGCGCCCCCGCGCGTCTGCTGGTCCTGCCATGAGGTCATGCTTCGCTCCTGTACAGCCGGTGCTTGCTGATGTACTGAACCACACCGTCCGGCACGAGGTACCAAACCGGTGCGCCGTGTCGCACACGGGCTCGACAATCCGTCGACGAGATGGCGAGTGCGGGCACCTCGAGCACGCTGACGTCCCCCTGCGGAAGGCCGGTCACCGACAGCTGATGGCCGGGCCGGGTGACCGCGACGAAGTGCGCGAGCGCCCAGAGCTCGTCGAGGTCCTTCCAGGTGATGATCTGCGCGATCGCGTCGGCCCCGGAGATGAAGAACAGGTCCGCGTCCGGGTGCTGCGCCGCCAGGTCGCGGAGCGTGTCGACCGTGTACGTGACGCCGCCTCGGTCGATGTCGACGCGCGAGGTGGTGAAGCGCGGATTGGAGGCGGTCGCGATGACCGTCATGAGGTACCGGTGCTCGGACTCGGACACCGGTGTCTTGTGCCACGGCTGGCCGGTGGGCACGAAGACGACCTCGTCGAGGTCGAACACGCGCTGCACCTCGCTCGCAGCGACGAGGTGGCCGTGGTGGATCGGATCGAACGTGCCGCCCATCACGCCGATGCGGCGGCGGGTGCTCCCCTCGGAGCGGGCGGCGCTCAGCGCGCTGACGACCGCTCCGTCAGTGGTGCTGCGAGGAGCCCGAGCCGCCCTTGCCCGCATGGCGGTTCGCGACGTCGCGGTAGGACCAGGCGACGGCGCCGAGGAGGGCGAACACCCCGATCGCGATCAGCGGGAAGACGACGCTCGACACGGGGAGCGGCTGCTCCACGATCGCGGGAGCTGCGGCGAGCACGGCCGAGGCGACGGTCATCGGGATCCTCCTTCAAGCGCCCGGCGGGCGGCGCCAAGTCTAGGACGTGCGGGCTCAGCCCCGGATCTGCCCGCTGCCGCGGACGAGCCACTTCGTGCTCGTGAGCTCCTGCAGGCCCATCGGGCCGCGCGCGTGCAGCTTCTGCGTGGAGATCCCGACCTCCGCCCCGAAGCCGAACTCGCCGCCGTCGGTGAACCGCGTGGAGGCGTTCACCATCACCACCGCGGAATCCACCTCCGCGAGGAACCGCTCGGCGCTCGTGACCGACTCCGTCACGATCGACTCCGTGTGGTGCGTGGACCACGTCGCGATGTGGGCGATGGCGGCGTCGAGGTCGTCGACGACCGCGACGGCGAGATCCATCGAGTAGTACTCGGCCGCCCAGTCCTCGTCCGTCGCGGGCACGAGCCCCGGCACCAGCTCGCGCGTCCGCTCGTCCGCATGCAGGGTCACCCCGGCGCTGCGGAGCGCCCCGAGCACGGGAGGCAGGAGGCGCTCGGCCGCGGCCGCGTGCACGAGCAGCGTCTCCACGGTGTTGCACACCGCGACGCGCTGCGTCTTCGCGTTGAGGACGATCGAGGTCGCCATCTCCAGGTCGGCGCTCTCGTCGAGGAAGACGTGCACGACCCCGGCGCCGGTCTCGATGACCGGCACGGTCGACTCCTCCACGACGGTCCTGATCAGGCCGGCGCTGCCGCGCGGGACGAGGAGGTCGACGAGGCCCCTCGCGCGCATGAGGGCGGTCGCGCCGTCGCGGCCGAACTCGTCGACCGTCTGCACCGCGTCGGCCGGCAGGCCGACGGAGGCGAGCGCGTCCTGCACGACCGCGACGAGCGCGCCGTTCGAGTGCTGGGCTGCGGTGCCGCCCCGGAGGACGACCGCGTTGCCGCTCTTCAGCGCGAGGGCGGTGATGTCCACGGTCACGTTCGGGCGGGCCTCGTAGATCGCGCCGATCACGCCGAACGGGACCCGGACCTGCGTCAGCCGGAGGCCGTTCGGCAGGGTGCTGCCGCGGATCACCCCGCCGACCGGGTCGGGCAGCGCGACGATGTCGTGCACCGCGTCCGCCAGCGCGGCGACCCGTCGCTCGTCGAGCGTGAGCCGGTCGATCAGTCCCGTCGACAAGCCGTTGGTCCGGGCAGCGGCCAGATCCGCCGCGTTGGCGGCGACGATCTCGCCGGTGCGCGCGAGCAGCGCACCCGCGATGGCCTCGAGGCCCCGGTTCTTCTGCACGGTGGTCGCCGTCGCGAGCGCGCCCGACGCCGCTTTCGCCGCCCGGAACCGACCCTCCGCCGTGTCGAGCCCGCGACCCTCCAGCACGTCCGTCATGCCGGAAGTGTAGGACCCGCCCGTTCGCCGCTCGACGCGCCGATCAGGGGCGCGGGTGCGCGGTTCCCGGGGACTCGGGAGCGTGGGGCGACGGCTCGAACCAGGTGCCCACCCGGTCCCCCGCCAGCGCCGCCTCCACCCGCTCGGTCGCGGTGAGGAGCACCGCGATGCCGTCGTCCGCGGCCATCCGCGCGGCGGCGAGCTTCGTGGCCGCGCCTCCCGTGCCGACACCCGTGTTCGACTCCGGCGCCACGACCTCGGTCAACGGATCCCCCGCGGCGACGAAAGGGATCCGGACCGCGCCCGGCTCCTGGGGCGGCCGCGTGTAGAGCGCATCGACGTCGGAGAGCAGCACGAGCAGGTCCGCCCGCATCAGGCGGGCGACGAGCGCGGCGAGCCGGTCGTTGTCGCCGAAGCGGATCTCGTGCGTCGCCACCGTGTCGTTCTCGTTGACGATCGGCAGGATCCGGAGCGAGAGGAGCGTCTCGAGGGCGCGCTCCGCGTTCCTGCGGTGGGTGGGGTCGTCGATGTCGCTCGCGGTGAGCAGCACCTGTGCGGCGGTGATGCCGAACAGGTCGAGGCGCTCCTGGTACCGCTTGACCAGCAGACTCTGTCCCACCGCGGCCGCGGCCTGCTGCACGGCCAGATCGGTCGGCCGCTCCCGGAGCCGCAGGTAGGGCATCCCGGTGGCGATCGCGCCGGAGGAGACCAGCACGACCTCCGCTCCGCGCGCGTGCGCGGCCGCGAGGGCGTCGACCAGGGGCGCGAGCTGGCCCGTCCGGTCCCCCGAGATCGAGGACGAGCCGACCTTGACGACGATCCGCTTGGCGGAGGACAGCTCGTCCTGCGTGGCGGGCGCCGTCACCGCGCCGCCCCGACGCACGCGGATCCGCAGATCCTGCCCGACACGCCGCGCACGGAGCCGGATCGCCGGGGTCTAGCAGCAGAACTGCGGATCCGCGAGGGCGATCCGGTCATCGCTCGGACTCCCGCGCGTCGCGCTCGGCGAGGCGCTCCACCTCGAGGTCCGCGCGCGCTGCCGCCTTCGCGTCCATCCGATCGCGGTACGCCTCCCGCCGCTGTCCGGTGGTGCGCCGGTCGGAGCCGCCGATGCGCTCGTCGGTGCCGCGCGGACCGGTCACCAGCTCCGCCATGGAGGTGAGGGTCGGCTCCCAGTCGAAGACCACGCCGTCGCCCGGGCCGATCACGACCGCGGAGCCCGCCCGGGCGCCGGCGGCGAACAGGGCCTCCTCGACGCCGAGCTTCGCGAGCCGGTCCGCCAGGTAGCCGACCGCCTCGTCGTTCGTGAAGTCGGTCTGCTGCACCCAGCGCTCCGGCTTCGCGCCGAGCACCCGGTACACCGTCTCCGTGCCGCCCTCCGCCTTGACGACGAACGGCGTCTCGTCGACGGGCTTCGGCCGGACCACGATGCGGGGCCGGAGCGCCTCCTCGGCGGCGCGCTCCGCGCGGTCGGCCTCGATGATCGAGGCGAGCGCGAAGGAGAGGGGGCGCAGTCCCTCGTGGCTCGCGGCGGATACCGCGAACACCTGGAGACCACGAGCCTCGAGGTCGGGCCTGACGAGCTCGGCGAGCTCCTTCGCGTCCGGCGAGTCGATCTTGTTCAGCGCGACGAGCTGCGGGCGGTCGAGGAGCGGCCGCGCGCCGGCCGGCACCTCGTACGCGGCGAGCTCCGCGAGCACGACGTCGAGGTCGGTGAGCGGATCGCGGCCCGGGTCGACCGTGGCGCAGTCGATGACGTGCACGAGCACGCTGCAGCGCTCGATGTGCTTGAGGAAGTCGAGCCCGAGTCCACGCCCCTCGCTCGCGCCCTCGATGAGGCCGGGGACGTCGGCGATCGTGTACCGCACGCTGCCCGCCTCCACCACGCCGAGGTTCGGCTGGAGGGTCGTGAACGGGTAGTCGGCGATCTTCGGCCGCGCGGCCGACATCGCCGCGATGAGGCTCGACTTGCCTGCGGAGGGGAAGCCGACGAGCGCGGCGTCGGCGATGGTCTTCAGCTCGAGCCGGACGTCCCGCTGCTCCCCCTCCGTGCCGAGCAGGGCGAAGCCGGGCGCCTTGCGCTTCGGCGTCGCGATGGCCGCGTTGCCGAGGCCGCCGCGGCCGCCGGCCGCCGCGAGGTACCGGTCGCCCGGCTCGGCGAGGTCCGCGATGGGCTCGCCGTCCTCACCGGTCACGACGGTGCCGACCGGCACGGGCAGCTCGAGGGGCTCACCGTTCGCGCCGTCGCGGTCGTCGCCAGCGCCGGGGCGCCCGTTGCCGGAGGATCGGTGCGGCGCGCGGTGGTAGCCGAGCAGCGTGGTCACCTGCGGGTCGGCGACGAGGACGATGTCGCCCCCGTTGCCGCCGTTGCCGCCGTCCGGTCCGGCGAGCGGCTTGAACTTCTCCCGCCGGATCGACACGCAACCGTTCCCGCCTCGACCGGCGGTCAGATGCAGCGTCACCGCGTCGACGAACGTCGCCATGCCCGTGCCTCCTCACTCCCACCATGCGGAACGGGCGGGTCCCGAAGGAGCCCGCCCGTCACCGAAGGTCTGCTGCGTCAGGCGCCGGCGTGCTCCAGCACGGGCTCCGCCGGGACCACGATGTTGACGACGCGACGGCCGCCCTTCGCGCCGAACTCCACCGCACCCGCCTCGAGGGCGAACAGGGTGTCGTCGCCGCCACGGCCGACGTTCGCGCCGGGGTGGAAGTGCGTGCCGCGCTGGCGGACGATGATCTCGCCGGCCTTGACGACCTGGCCGCCGAAGCGCTTCACGCCGAGACGCTGTGCGTTGGAGTCACGACCGTTGCGGGTCGAGCTCGCGCCCTTCTTGTGTGCCATGTGCTGCTCCTCAGCCGATCGCGGTGATGCGGACGCGGCTCAGCTCCTGGCGGTGGCCCTGGCGCTTCTTGTAGCCGGTCTTGTTCTTGAACTTCTGGATCACGATCTTCTTGCCGCGGGTGTCCGCGAGCCACTCGCCCGTGACCGTGACCTTCGCCAAGTCGGAGGCCGAGTGCGTGACCTTCTCGCCGTCGACGAGGAGCACGGGCGCGAACGTCACCGTGCCGTCCTCGGCCGCCTTCTGGCGGTCGACGGTCAGGACGGTGCCGACCTCGACCTTCTCCTGGCGCCCACCGGCGCGCACAATCGCATAGACCACTTCGAGCCCCAACTCTTCGTTCACTGCCTGGGTTGATGCACCCGTCGGCCCGCACCCGTCCGATCCTCCGCGAGGAGTACCGGGCGGCGCGACCGACCACGTCGGATCGGTGCTCGACAGGCCCACACGCATGGGCGGCCCAGCGCACCGACCGTCCATCGTAGCAGCAGACCGCGCCCGGCTCGCCACCGGGCGCCGGTGCGACGATGACCGGGTGACCGTGCTCGTCGACGTCCCGATGTGGCCCGCCCACGGCCGGCTGTGGGCGCACCTCGTCAGCGACACGTCCCTGCACGAGCTCCACGCGTTCGCGGAGCGCGCCGCGCTGCCGCCGCGCAGCTTCGATCGCGACCACTACGACGTGCCGGAGGAGCGCGTCGGCGAGCTCGTCGCCCTCGGCGCGCAGCAGGTGACGGCGAACGAGCTCACCCGCCGCCTGATCGCCTCCGGCCTCCGCGTCCGCTCCCGCGACCGCTGACCCACCCCCTTCGTCGTTCAGGAGAATTGGCGGCCGGCGCCGCGTTTCTCCTGAACGACGAAGTGTGGAGCCCCGCCTCCGCTCCTCCACAGAGGCGACGGCTACGCACCGGACACGCGGCGACGACGATCACCGCCATGTCTGACTCCGACTGGACCGCGGCCACCGCCGTCGCGCTCGACGTGCTCCGACAGCATCAGGGCCTCGCGCCCCTCCGCGCGTTCCGCGCCGCCGACCTCAGCGCCCTCCAGGTCGCGGCGATCCTCGCCAGGGGCGCGATCGAGCGGCCGCGGAAGGGGTGGTACCTGGATCCGGCCCTGCCGTGGCAGGCGCGGCTGGCGGCGCGCGTCGGCGGGGTCGCGACGTGCGTGTCCTCCGCGCAGTCGTGGGGACTTCCGGTGCCGCCGGACGAGCACCCGCTCGTCCACGTCGGTCTCGCGCCGAACGCGAGCCGCCTGCGGCACAGCACGGACAAGCGGATGCGCGTGTTCGCCGGCCAGGACCATCGGGTCCGCTGGCACTGGAACGCGCGCGTCGAGCCGGTTCACGGCTGGCGAGCGTCCCTCCTCGACACGCTCCTGCAGCTCGCGGACTGCGTGCCGGTCGAGTGGTTCGTGGCCGCGCTCGACGCGGCCCTCCACGTGCCCCGAGGAGGCGCACCGCTCCTGTCCGCTGCGGGGTTCGAGAAGCTGGCGAAGCACCTGCCCGATCGTCTGCTGCCCGCGCTCGATCTCGTGGACCCGCTCTCGGGGAGTTGCACCGAGACCCTCCTGCGGCTCGGCCTTCTCCGGCGCGGCATCGGTCCCTGGGTGCTGCAGTTCTCGCCGACGACCAACCGGTTCGTCGACTTCCTCCTGCCCGGCAAGCTCATCGTGGAGGCGGACAGCGACCGCTGGCACGATCCGGTCGCGGACGCCGAGCGGGACGCCCTGTTCCGCGCGCTCGGCTACCGAGTGCTTCGGTTCAGCTACGAACGGATCGTGTTCGATCTCGAGGGCGTACTGGACGAGATCGCCGCCGAGCTCGCGCGCTGACCAATTCGTCGTTCAGGAAAAACGGCGGCCGGCGCGGCGTTTCTCCTGAACGACGAAGGGGCGTCAGCGCTGGTCGTCGCCTGCGGTCAGCGTGGGGGTGGAGACGCGGCGGCTGCGGCGCCGTCCCTGGCCCGCCGCCTTCGGAGCGGGGAGGGCGTCGAGGACCGCGTCGAGCAGCCCCTCTGCCTCGCGCTTCGGCGGCCGGGTGACGTGCTCCTTCGGTTCCGCCGGCAGGTCCAGCACGACCTGCGGTGCAGCAGCCGGCTCGGACGCCGCGGGTGCCTCGGCGCGCCGCGGTGCGGCCGTCTGCTCGGCGTGCGCCGCGTGCTCGCCGTGCGTTGCGTGCTCGCCGTGCTCGGTGTGCTCGCCCGGTCGCAGCGTCGCACCGGCGATCTGCGAGAGCGCGGTGCGCGCGCCCTCCGTGATCGCGTGCGTCGCGGCCGCCTTCGGCGGCGCGGACTGCTGCTGGCCGCCGTTGCCGCCGCCGTTGCCTCCGCGGCCGCGGCGCCTGCCCTGCTGCTGCTGCAGTTCCTGCTTCTCGAGACTCGAACCGCCCTCGCCGAGCGACTCCGCGAGCCCCACGCCCAGCCGCTTCCTCGTCATCTGCACGAGCCCGAGGGAGGTGACCTCCGCGACCTGGTGCTTCGTGCGATCGCGGGACAGGCACTCGACGAGGCGCCGCAGCACCAGGTCCCGGTTCGACTCGAGGACCATGTCGATGAAGTCGACGACGATGATGCCGCCGATGTCCCGCAGCCGGAGCTGCCGGACGATCTCCTCCGCCGCCTCCAGGTTGTTCTTGGTGACGGTCTCCTCGAGGTTGCCGCCGGACCCGACGAACTTGCCGGTGTTCACGTCGATGACCGTCATCGCCTCGGTGCGGTCGATGACGAGGGAGCCGCCGGAGGGCAGCCAGACCTTGCGGTCCAGCGCCTTCTCGATCTGCTCGTGCACCCGGTGCGCCGTGAAGACGTCGGTGTCGCCCTCCCACGGCTCGAGACGGTCGAGGAGGTCGGGCGCGACCTGCTGGAGGTAGCGCTCGATGGTCGCGCGGGGCTCGTCGCCGTCCACGATGAGCCTCGAGAAGTCCTCGTTGAACACGTCGCGCACGATCTTCACGAGGAGGTCAGGCTCGCCGTGCAGCATCGCGGGCGCGCTCGCGGTCTCGATCAGGTGCTCGATCTCGGCCCACTGGTTCGCGAGCCGCTGCACGTCGATGGTGAGCTGCTCCTCCGTCGCGCCTTCCGCGGCGGTGCGGACGATGACGCCCGCGGAGTCGGGCAGCGCGTCCTTCAGGATCTTCTTGAGCCGGGCACGCTCGGTGTCCGGCAGCTTGCGCGAGATCCCGGACATCGAGCCGTTCGGCACGTAGACGAGGTAGCGGCCCGGGAGGGAGATCGCGGAGGTGAGCCGCGCGCCCTTGTGCCCGATCGGGTCCTTCGTGACCTGCACGAGCACCTGGTCCCCGGAGCGGAGCGCCAGCTCGATCTTGCGGGACTGCGATCCCTTGTCACCGAGGCGCTCGCTCGCGGCCTCCCAGTCGACCTCGCCCGAGTAGAGCACCGCGTTGCGCCCGCGGCCGATGTCGACGAACGCCGCCTCCATCGAGGGCAGCACGTTCTGCACGCGGCCGAGGTAGACGTTGCCGATCAGCGAGAGGTTCTGGCTCTTGGCCACGTAGTGCTCGGCGAGGATCCCGTCCTCGAGCACGCCGATCTCGACCCGGTCGCCGTTCGTCCTGACGAGCATCACCCGGTCGACGGCCTCGCGGCGTGCCAGGAACTCGGCCTCGGTGACGACCGTGCGCCGCCGCACAGCGTCCCGGCCGTCCCGCCGCCGCTGACGCTTCGCCTCGAGCCGGGTCGAGCCCTTCAGCTTCTGCGGCTCGGTGATCGGCTCGCGGACGGGCTTCGCCTTCGTCACGACCTCGGTCGACGCGCCGGACTCGCCGTCGCCCTGACCGCCCGAACGACGGCGGGTGCGACGGCGGCGGCGCGAGCCGCCCTGCTCGTCGTCCTCGTCCGCCGACTCCTCAGGCTCCGGCCGGGCCGGAGCGTCGGGCAGGGACGGCAGCGCGGGCGGCGCCTTGAACAGCACGGCCAGCGGCGGACGCGCAGGCGCCGACGGCTGCTGCTCGGGCGCCGGTTCGGTCGAGTCCGCGGACTCGGGCACGATCACGTCGGGCTCGCCCTGCTCCTCGGAGTCGTCGAGCACGACCGCGCCGGTGCCGTCCGCGGTTTGCGGCACGGAGGGCGGAGGGAGCACCTCCGCGGGGTCGGCGACCTCGCCGGTCGGGTCGCCGGTCGGGCCCATGGGCTCGGGCGCGTCCGCGCCGCTCAGCGGCATCGGCTGGAAGGTGCTGCGCCGACGCCGTCCGGTCGGTCGCTCCTCCGCTTCCTCGCCCTGCTCGTGCTCGTTCTCGTGGTACTCCACCATCGCTGGTGCACTCCTCACGCGGCTGCGACTTCCGCCGCCTCCGTGTCCACCTCGGGGTTCCGCGTCGCACGACGGCGGAGGCCCTGAGCAATCCTGATGTCGTGGCGCGCCGGGTCGGTGCGCCGGTGGCGGGACAAGCGCCGCCCCGCTGCGTGTGCGCCACGGGGCTCGGTCCGGAGACCTGTCCAAGCGTTCGGTACCGAAGAACGGTGACCTGCCGTCAAGTATCGCACGAGGCCCGCGTCGGCGCGGGCCGCCGCACCCGCGGTGGGATACTGCTCGCCGTGATCGAGCGGACGTCCCGGCCCTCCCGTGCACTCGCGATCCTCCTGATCATCGGCGGGATCGTGGGGCTGATCGCGGCGTTCGAGCTGACGCTCGACAAGTTCATCGCCCTGCAGAACCAGATCGACGGCATCTCGGCCAAGGCGTCCTGCGACTTCTCGGTGCTGGTGCAGTGCAGCAAGAACCTGGCGTCCCCGGAGGGCGCCGTGTTCGGCTTCCCGAACCCGATCATCGGGCTGGTGGCGTTCCCCATCACGCTCCTGATGGGCGTCGCGACGCTCGCCGGGATCCGGTTCCCCCGCTGGTGGTGGGCCCTCTTCAACGTCGGGATGGCGTTCGCGATCGGATTCGTCGCGTACCTGATGAGCGTCAGCGTCTGGGTGCTCGGCACCCTCTGCCCGTGGTGCATGACCGTCTGGGCGGTCGTCATCCCGATGTCGCTCGCGACGACGCTGTTCAACCTGCGGGAGCAGCACCTTCCGCTCGGCCCTCGGGTCGCGCGCATCGCCGGCGTGCTGTACGGCTGGATGCCGATCATCACGCTCGTGGTCTACGTGATCTTCGCGGTGATCGCCCAGGTGCGACTGGACGTCCTCCACCGCCTCTGATCGAGCACGTCAGCAGGACCGAGCGCCGACGGCAGGACAGAAACGCGCGTTCCGTCCTGCCGTCGCTGCTGGGTCCTGCTGTCGTGCTCTAGGCGAACCAGAGTGCGAGCTCGCGCGCGGCGGACTCCGGGCTGTCGCTGCCGTGCACGAGGTTCTGCTGCACGCGGAGCCCCCAGTCGCGGCCGAAGTCGCCGCGGATCGTCCCGGGGGCCGCGGTGGTCGGGTCGGTGGCGCCCGCCAGCGACCGGAAGCCCTCGATGACGCGCTCGCCCGCGACCCGGACGGCGACGATCGGCCCGGACTCCATGAACTCGACCAGCGGCTCGTAGAACGGCTTGCCGACGTGCTCGGCGTAGTGCTGCTCGAGCAGGGAGCGCTCCGCCTCGACCATCTTGAGGTCCGTGATCGAGTAGCCCTTCGCCTCGATGCGGCGGAGGATCTCCCCGGTCAGGTTCCGCGCCACCCCGTCGGGCTTGACGAGGACGAGGGTCTCCTGGATCGCGTCGGTCATGGTGCTCCTTCTTCCGTGGTCGGTCCGGCTTCGCGGCGGTCGATGCGCCCGGCGACGATCATGCTGTAGACCCAGATGCCTGCGAACAGGAGGCCGACGAGCCCGACGGGGACGCTGAGCGCGAAGCTGGCGAGCAGGACGAGCTGCACGAGCCAGCCGAGCGCCACGCCGATCCTCGCCGCGCGCGGGGACGCCGAGAGCAGCAGTGCCGCGACGGCGATGAGCGCGACGACCCCGCCGCCTCCGCCGAGCGCGACCGCCGCGGGCACGCTCCTCAGCCCGAGCAGCGCGAGCGCGGCCAGGATCACGACGACGAGCTCGCACGCGAGCAGCATCGCGCCGAGGGTGGCGGTGACGCTGCGCCGGCGGCGCGACCGCCTCGCGGGGCGCGGCCCGGTCACGGCCACCCGTGCTCGTCCACGAGCTGGATCGCCTTCGCGATGAGGGTGATCGAGCCGAAGACGACCACGCCTGCGCCGGACGGCTCGCCCACGGCTCCCTCGTGCTCGTCCGCGAGCTCCCGGGCCCTCCTGAGCGCCTGCTCGACGTCCGGTTCGACGACCACGCGGTCCGCGCCGACGACACCGACGACGGTCGCGGCGAGCTCGTCGGGGTCGGTGGTGCGGTCGGAGGGCGCGGTGGTCACCACGAACTCGTCGACGAGCCCCTCCGCGGCGCGCACGATCCCGGCCGCGTCCTTGTCCGCGAGGACCGCGAGCACGGCGACGACGTGGCCGAGGGGGAACGACTCCCGGAGCGCCGCGCTCATCGCGGCGACGCCGTGCGGGTTGTGCGCGGCGTCCACCACGAGCAGCGGCCCGCTCCCGAGCACCTGCAGGCGCCCGGGCGACGTCGCGCCCGCGAGGCCCTCGGCGAGCACGTCGCCGGTGATCGGCTGCTCCCCGCCGCCGATGAACGTCTCGACCGCGGCGATCGCGACGGCGGTGTTCTGCGCCTGGTGGGCGCCGAGGAGGGGCACGAAGAGCCCCTCGTAGCGACCCGCGCGCCCCTGGACGTCGACGAGCTGGCCTCCGACGGCGGGCGTCCTGGACAGCACGCGGAAGTCGCGGCCCTCGAGCGTGACGTCCGCCTCGGACAGCGCCGCCGCGCGCTCGAGCTCGGCGAGCGCCTCCGGCTGCTGGGCCGCGGTCACGACGGAGCGGCCGGGTTTGATGATGCCCGCCTTGGTCCTGGCGATCTCGGCGACGGTCCGGCCGAGTCGCTCGGTGTGGTCGAGATCGATCGGGGTGAAGACGGCGACCTGGCCGTCGGCGACGTTCGTGGAGTCCCACTCGCCGCCCATGCCGACCTCGATGACGCCGACATCGATCGGGGCGTCGGCGAACACGGCGTACGCGAGCACGGTGAGTGCCTCGAAGAAGGTGAGCGGCGGCTCGTCCGCAGCTGCCAGCTCCGTGTCCGTGAGCTCGAGGTAGGGCTTCACCTCCGCCCACGCGGCGAGCAGCGACGCCTCGTCGATCGGTTCGCCGTCCACGACGATCCGCTGCCCGAGGTACCCGAGATCGGGGCTCGTGAACAGCCCGGTGCGCAGCCCGTGCGCCCGGAGGAGGCTCTCGATGATGCGGGACGTCGACGTCTTGCCGTTCGTGCCCGTGATGTGCACGATCGGGTAGGCGCGGTGGGGGTCGCCCATCAGCTCGAGCGCCCGCCGGGTGGCGGAGAGGCGCGGCTGGGGCGCCTTCTCCCCCACGCGGCCGTAGAGCTCGTCGAGCATGCGGTCGAGTGCGGTGTCAGACATCGAGCACCGATCCTCCCGCACGCCGCAGCTCGAACCTGCCGCCCTCGGCTGCTCCCCAGGTCCCGGGTGCGAGGTGCACCAGATGGCCGTCGGGCCAGCGCAGCACCCGATCGGTGGAGCCCGCGTCCGCCGGCCGGGCGACGAGGGACTCCGCCAGGGTCTCGCGCCGCACGAGGTCGCCGTGCGCGTCGAGCATCGCGATCAGCTCCTGATCGCCCTCGACCGTGAGATCGATGCGGTCCGTGACCTCGAACCCGGCCGCGCGGCGCGCCTGCTGCACGTCCCGGACGAAGTCCCGCGCGTGCCCCTCGAGCTCGAGCTCGGCCGTGGTGACGGTGTCGAGCAGCACGAACCCACCGCTCGGAAGCAGGCCGAGCGCGGTGCCCTCGGTCGCGCCTGACCGCTCGAGCACGAGGTCGTACTCGCCCTCCAGCAGCGGCACGCCGCCGACCACGACGGCCCCCTGCTCGGCGGACCAGTCCCCCGCCTTGGCGGCCTTGATCACCGTCTGCACCTGCTTGCCGATCCGCGGCCCGAGCGCACGGGCGTTCACGGACAGCCGCTGCGCGACCCCGTACTCCGCGCCGCTGCCCGGCGTCTCGACGACGAGGTCCACTGCGCGCACGTTCAGCTCGTCGCGGAGGATCTGCACACCGGGCCGCAGCTCCGCGGCGTCCGCCGCCACCACCGTGAGGCGCGCGAGCGGGAGCCGGACCCGCAGCCCCGCCTCCTTCCGGAGCGCGAGCGCGGCGGACACGATCTCGCGCAACCGCCCCATCCGCGTGACGAGCGCCGCGTCGACCGGGAAGGCGCTCGCGTCTGGCCAGTCGGTGAGGTGCACGCTGCGGCCGCCGGTCAGGCCCTTCCAGATGCGCTCCGTCACGAGCGGGAGCAGCGGTGCCGCGACCCGGGTGACCGTCTCGAGCACGGTGTACAGCGTGTCGAAGGCGTCGCGGCTCGACTGCGACAGCCCGTCGCTCCCCGACCGCACCGCCCAGAACCGCTCACGCGAGAGCCGCACGTACCAGTTGGTGAGCACGTCGGCGAAGTCGCGGAGCCGCTGGGACGCCCCCGCGGTGTCGAACGCGTCGAGGTCCGCGGTGAGCCCGCGCACGAGCTCGCCCGTCGCGGCGAGGATGTAGCGGTCCAGCGGGTCGGTCGAGTCCGTGCGCCACTGCGCGTCGTAGTCCTCCGCGCCGGCGTAGAGGGTGAAGAAGTAGTAGGTGCTCCACAGCGGCAGGAGCACCTGCCGCACGCCCTCCCGGATCCCCTCCTCCGTCACGACGAGGTTGCCGCCGCGCAGCACCGGGCTCGCGAGCAGGAACCACCGCATGGCGTCGGAGCCGTCGCGGTCGAACACCTCGGACACGTCGGGGTAGTTCCGGAGCGACTTCGACATCTTCTGGCCGTCGTTGCCGAGCACGATCCCGTGGCTGACCACCGTCGAGAACGCGGGCCGGTCGAACAGCGCGGTCGCGAGCGCGTGCATGACGTAGAACCAGCCGCGGGTCTGCCCGATGTACTCGACGATGAAGTCGGCCGGGTTGTGGCCCTCGAACCACTCGCGGTGCTCGAACGGGTAGTGCACCTGGGCGTACGGCATCGAGCCCGAGTCGAACCAGACGTCGAAGACGTCCTCGATGCGGCGCATCGTGGAGGCGCCGGTCGGGTCGTCCGGGTTCGGCCGGGTCAGCTCGTCGATGTACGGGCGGTGGAGGTCGACCTCGCCGGCCTCGTTGCGCGGGAGCCGGCCGAAGTCGGCCTCCAGCTGCTCGAGCGAGCCGTACACGTCGGTGCGGGGGTGGGCGGGGTCGTCGCTGCGCCACACCGGGATCGGGCTGCCCCAGTACCGGTTGCGGCTGACGGACCAGTCGCGGGCGCCCGCGACCCACTTGCCGAACTGGCCGTCCTTCACGTTCTCGGGCACCCAGGTGATGCGCTGGTTCAGCTCGCCCATGCGGTCGCGGTAGTCCGTGACGCGGACGAACCAGCTCGACACCGCCTTGTAGATCAGCGGGCGCCGGCAGCGCCAGCAGTGCGGGTACGCGTGCTCGTACGAGCGCTCCTGCAGCAGACGGCCCTTCGCCTTGAGCGCGCGGATGAGGGTGCGGTTCGCCTCGAACACCTGCACGCCGGCGATGTCGGCGAGCTCCGTGTCCCCGAACATCGGGAGGAAGCGGGCCTTCTCGTCGACGGAGATGATCGTCGGGATCCCGGCCGCCGTGGAGATGAGCTGGTCGTCCTCGCCGTAGGCGGGCGCCTGGTGGACGACGCCGGTGCCCTCCTCGGTGGAGACGTAGTCGGCGACGAGCACGCGCCACGCGTGCTCGGTGCCCCAGGTCGCCGTGTCGGCGTAGACGTCCCAGAGGCGGTCGTACTGCACGTCCTGCAGCTCCCGCCCGAGGACCGTCCGGGTCACGGCCGCCCGCGCCTCCGCCGCCGAGGCGTAGCCGAGCTCCTTGGCGTAGTCGCCCACGCGGGCCGACGCGATCAGGTAGTCGGCCGACAGGATCTCCGCGGCCGAGCTGGGCGCGCCGGTCCCGTCCGCGCCCTGCGAGTCGGCGGTACCGAGCGGGCCGGAGGGCACGACCGCGTACTCGATCTCGGGGCCGACCGCGAGCGCGAGGTTCGTCGGAAGGGTCCAGGGTGTCGTCGTCCAGGCGAGCGCCCGCACCGCGGTGAGGCCGAGCGCCTCCGCCTTCTCCCCTACGAGCGGGAAGGTCACGGTGACGGACGGGTCCTGGCGGCGCTGGTAGACGTCGTCGTCCATCCGCAGCTCGTGGTTCGAGAGCGGCGTCTCGTCGTTCCAGCAGTACGGGAGGACGCGGAAGCCCTCGTACGCGAGCCCCTGGTCGTGAAGGCGCTTGAAGGCCCAGAGCACGCTCTCCATGAACTCGGGCTCGAGCGTCTTGTAGTCGTTGTCGAAGTCGACCCAGCGCGCCTGGCGCGTGACGTAGTCGCGCCACTCCCCCGTGTACTTCAGGACGGAGGCGCGGGCCGCGGCGTTGAAGGCGCCGACGCCCATCTGCTCGATCTCCTCCTTGGTGGTGATGCCGAGCTGGCGCATCGCCTCGAGCTCGGCGGGGAGCCCGTGCGTGTCCCAGCCGAACCGCCGGTGCACCTGCTTGCCGCGCATGGTCTGGTAACGCGGGAACACGTCCTTCGCGTACCCGGTGAGGAGGTGCCCGTAGTGCGGCAGCCCGTTCGCGAACGGCGGCCCGTCGTAGAACACCCACTCGGGAGCGCCGTCCCGCGCGTCGATCGACGCCTGGAACGTGCCGTCCTCCGCCCAGAACGCGAGGACGTCGCGCTCGATGTCGGGGAAGCGAGGGCTCGGGTTGACGGGTTCTCCGCCGTCCTTCGGGTAGGCCATGTCCACCTCCGTGCTCATCGGCACGGGGACGCCTTCCGGCGCGGTACCACCCCGCTTGACGCTCACGCGCCCACTCTTGGTGCGGCTGTGACGGGCCGGCCCGCCCGGTTCTACTGACCTCAGGAGGCGTTCTTCCGGGGACTCCCCGGTGATGGCCGGATCGCAGTCGCTGCGGCGATTCTATGCGAATCCGCCCTGCACCAGGCGTTCGCGGCTCACGTGCTGGAGCGGGCGGAGTTGCGGAGGACGACCGCGAGGCAGCCGGCCGCCACGAGCGCGAGCAGGGCCAGGAGGAGCGGCTCCGGTGCGATCGCCGTGAGGGCCGCGAGCAGCACCGGGAAGGTGAAGCCGAGGTAGGTCGCGCTGTAGTAGACCGCGGTCAGCGCGGCGAGGTCCTCAGGCGGCGCGGTCCGCTGCACCTCCGTCAGGCCGGAGACGAGGCAGATGCCGTAGGCCGCGCCGAGCACGGCGGCGACCGGCACGCCGAGCAGCGGCTGCTGCACCAGGGCCACGAGGGCCGCCCCGAGCACCCCGACGACGGCGATCGCGAGCCCGACCGCGAGCTGGCGGCCGCCGGTCGCGCGGCCGATCCGGGCGGCGACCGGCTGGACGCCCGCCCCGAAGGCGAGCGCGACGACCGCGAGCAGGGTCGCGTAGCCGATCGCGCCGCCGCCGAGCCGCCCGGCGAGCGCCGCGGGCGTGACGGCGAACGCGACGCTCGCGCAGCCGAACACCCACGGCGCCGCGGGAAGGACGACGCCGAGGAAGCGCCCGCGCACCGCACGCGGCACGCGGACGAGCAGCACCCCGGCGCGCCGGGTCTCCGTCGCGGTGAGCAGGACCGCACCGGCCAGGAGGGTGAGCACGACGTGGACGGCGTAGGGCAGCTCGGTCGGATCCGGACCCCACTGCGCGATGACGCCGGCGACGGCGGGCCCGAGCCCGAAGCCCGCGGTGAGCGTGAGGGACGCGCGCCGCGCCGCGACCGGCGCGGGCAGCGCGGCCGAGAGCTCCTTGATCCAGCTGCTGCCCACGACCATGGCCGCCGCGACGCTCGCGCCGGAGACGAGTCGTCCGATCGACAGCGCCGGCACGGACGTCGCGCCGAGCCCGAGGATCACGCTGGCGGCGACGCCGAGCACCGTGCCGACGAGCAGCACGGGCTTCCGCCCGAAGCGGTCCGACAGCGGGCCCGCGATGAGGAACCCGGGGATGATCCCGACGATGTACGCCGCGAACAGCAGATCGACCTCGACCTGGCTGTACCCCTCCTGCTGCCGGTAGAGCAGGAGGAGCGGGCTGAACTGGTTGCCGCCCCACGCGAGCGCGAAGACCGCAGGCGCGATCCGCCACCACGCCCGCGCGCCCACCCCGTCACGCTACCCACCCGTTCTGCTCACGCTTCTGGACGCCGAAGCGGCATCGCGACGTCCAGAAGCGGGAGCGAAGTGGTCCGGGATGAGCCGGTACGATCGGCGCATCGCCCGACCGGGCGCACATCTGAGGCACCTGCGACACGGTGCCGCCCACACCGCGAACGCGAGGTCGCCCATGTCCGTCCCCGACAAGCCCGCTCTCGAAGGGCTCGAGCAGAAGTTCGCCGCGGTGTGGGAGGAGGAGGGCGTCTACCGATTCCCCGGTGCCGACGGGGGTCGGGAGGGCGTCTACTCGATCGACACCCCGCCGCCGACCGCGAGCGGGTCGCTGCACATCGGGCACGTGTTCTCGTACACGCACACCGACCTGATGGCGCGGTTCCAGCGCATGCGGGGCAAGCGCGTCTTCTACCCGATGGGCTGGGACGACAACGGCCTGCCGACCGAGCGCCGGGTGCAGAACTACTACGGGGTCCGGTGCGACCCCTCCCTCCCCTACGACCCCGACTTCGCGCCGCCGGCCGAGGGCACCGCGAAGTCGACGCGCGCCGGTGACCAGCAGCCGATCTCCCGCCGCAACTTCATCGAGCTCTGCGAGCGCCTCACCGTCGAGGACGAGCAGAAGTTCGAGGAGGTGTTCCGCACGGTCGGCCTGTCCGTCGACTTCACGCAGACCTACCGGACGATCGGCGACGAGGCCCGCGCGATCAGCCAGCGGGCGTTCCTCGACAACCTGGCGCGTGGTGAGGCCTACCAGGCGGAGGCGCCGAGCCTCTGGGACGTGACCTTCCGCACCGCGGTCGCGCAGGCGGAGCTCGAGGACCGCGAGCAGCCCGGGGCCTACCACACCATCGCGTTCGAGGGTCCCGACGGCCAGGTCGTGATCGAGTCGACCCGCCCGGAGCTGCTGCCGGCCTGCGTCGCGCTGGTCGCCCACCCGGACGACGAGCGGTACGCGGGCCTCGTGGGCCGCACCGTCCGCACGCCCGTGTTCGGCGTGGAGGTGCCGGTCGTCGCGCACCACCTCGCTCAGCCGGACAAGGGCACCGGCATCGCGATGATCTGCACCTTCGGCGACCTCACCGACGTCACCTGGTGGCGCGACCTCGGCCTGCCGACTCGCGCGGTCATCGGCTTCGACGGCCGGTTCGTCAGCGAGGCGCCTGCCGCGATCGAGAGCGCGGGCGGCCGCGAGGCGTACGGCGAGCTCGCGGGCAAGACGGTGTTCTCGGCGCGCGCCACCATGGTCGAGCTGCTCCGCGCCGACGGACGCCTGCTGGCCGACCCGCGCCCCATCACCCATCCCGTGAAGTTCTTCGAGAAGGGCGATCGGCCCCTCGAGATCGTCTCCACCCGCCAGTGGTACCTGGTGAACGGCGCCAGGGACGCCGCGCTGAAGCAGCGCCTCCTGGACGCGGGTCAGCGGCTCGACTTCGTCCCCGACTTCATGCGGGTGCGCTACGACAACTGGGTCGGCGGCCTCACGGGCGACTGGCTCGTCAGCCGGCAGCGCTTCTTCGGCGTGCCGATCCCGGTCTGGTACCGGCTGGACGGCGACGGCAACCCGCGCTTCGAGGACGTGCTGGTCCCTGACGCGGATGCGCTGCCCGTCGACCCGTCGACGGACGTGCCGCCGGGGTTCACGGAGGCGCAGCGCGGACAGGCGGGCGGGTTCATCGGCGAGGTCGACGTGATGGACACCTGGGCCACGTCCTCCCTCACTCCGCAGCTCGCCGGAGGCTGGCTGCGGGACCCGGCGCTGTGGGAGGCGGTCTTCCCGTTCGACCTGCGCCCGCAGGGGCAGGACATCATCCGCACCTGGCTGTTCTCGACCCTGCTCCGGAGCGAGCTCGGGTTCGGGGAGCTCCCGTGGCGCGCGGCGGCGATCAGCGGCTTCATCGTCGACCCGGACCGGAAGAAGATGTCGAAGTCGAAGGGCAACGTCGTCACGCCCGCCGACATCCTCGAGCAGCACGGGTCCGACGCGGTGCGCTACTGGGCCGCGTCCAGCCGCCTCGGCTCGGACGCCGCGCTCGACGTGCAGAACCCGACGCAGATGCGCAAGGGCCGCAAGCTCGCCATCAAGGTGCTGAACGCCGCGAAGTTCATCCTCGGGTTCCCCGGGGAGGCGGACCGGTCGCTCGTCACCGCGCCGCTCGACCTGTCGATGCTCGCCACGCTCGACCACGTCATCGAGCAGGCGACGGCGGCGTTCGAGGCCTCCGACCACGCCCGGGCGCTCGAGATCGTCGAGCCGTTCTTCTGGACGTTCTGCGACGACCACCTGGAGCTCGTCAAGGAGCGCGCCTACGGCGCGGACAGCGCCTCCGCGGCCGCCGCACTGAAGCTGGCGCTCGACGCGCTGCTCAAGCTGCTCGCACCGGTCATCCCGTTCGCGACGGAGGAGGCGTGGCGCTGGTCCCACAGCGGCTCGATCCACGCCGAGCGCTGGCCGACCCCGCTCGGCATCGACGGCGACCGCGCGCTCCTGTCGATCGCCGGCGATGCGCTGATCGGGATCCGACGTGCCAAGACGGATGCCAAGGCGTCGCAGAAGTCCCCGGTAGCATCGGTGACCATCAGCGGCCCGGCCGCGATGCTGCAGGGCATCGAGCTCGTGGTCGACGATCTGAAGGCGGCGGGGCGGATCGCCGTGGTGCATCTCCGGGCGGACGACGCGGAGGACGCCGTGGCGGTCTCGGACGTCGTGCTCGTGGACGACGCGCAGTAGGGGGAAGCACGATGACGGTCACGATCACTCCGCTGACGGAGCGCGAGTTCTTCGACTGGTACGGCGTGTTCGCCGAGTACGCGACGAACGCCGGGGTCGACGCCACCGACGAGCAGGTGATGCGCGTGTGGACCGCGCTGCAGAAGCCGGGCGCCTACGCGGCCGTCGCGCACGACGAGTCCGGCTCGGTCGTCGGCTTCGTGCACGCGGTGCCGTTCGAGCGCCTCCTGCAGGGTGACGGCGGTCTCCAGCTGGAGGACCTGTTCGTCGCGCCCGCGCACCGCGGTCAGGGCGTCGCGACGGCGCTCCTCGAGCACGTGCGGGGTGCCGCGGAGAGCCGCGGACACGAGTTCCTGCGCTGGGCGGCTCACGACGACGACGCCGCGGTGCGGGCGCTCAAGGAGAAGTTCGCCGACGCGGCCGGCGGCTGGGTCCTGCAGTCGGTGCCGGTGGCCTGAGATGCAGCTCGGCACGCGGTGGGCCGTCGGCGCCTCCGCACCGGATCGCATCCCGGAGCCGATCCGAGCGGCGATCCGCACGGTGGAGGCGGAGCTGGAGGACGCGGACCAGTCGACCGCGGGCTGGGGCTGGACCCTCACCTACCTCGAGGGGAAGCCGATCGTCGACCTCGACGACGGCACGCGCATCCGCCTGGTGGACGACGAGGTCGCGCTCGTGACCTCCGTCGAGCTGGACGACGCGGCCGCCGAGGACTGATCCTCCCGGCCCCCGGTTCGGTCCGGGGTGGTCTCGAGGCTCGCTGCGCTGGCACCTCGACCACCGGGATGGGCCTGCCTCCGGTGGTCGAGGCGCGGCGAAGCCGCCACGAGACCACCCCGCACCTCGGGACGGGTGGACGACGAAGGGGGCCGACGCGTGCTGTGTCGGCGCCCTTCGCGCGGGTGCGGTCGTGCTATCACCAGGTCGGACCGGCCGAGGCGCGGTGCTCGAACGTGCTGTGGTCGGCCGCCTCGACGCTGGCCCGGGCGCGAGCGGTCCGCGCCTGCTCGGCGCGGGCCGCCTGCTCGCTCCGGCGCACACGGTGCCGCTCGGTCCGCAGGATCAGGCGCGTGCCGACGGCCAGTGCCCTCCTGTCGGCCGCCGTCAGCGGCGGCAGCTCCTGCGCCGGCTGCTCGGCCGGTCGCGTGGGTGTGATCGTGGTCATCTTCTCCTCCTCTCGAGTGCTCGTGATCACCAGGTCGGTCCGGACCGGTGACGGGATGCGAATGTCGTGTCGCGGGAGCGAGCCGCGAGCTCGTCGGCGCGGCCGAGCCGCGCCTGCTCGGCGCGAGCGAGCCGCTCCGCGTGGTGCTGAGCCCGCAGGATCAGCGCGACACCGAGCCGGAGCGCGAGCCGGTCGGCGGTGCTGAGCTCGGGCAGCTCGCCCCAGCTCAGCGCGGTGTCCAGTGCGCTGTCGCGCGCACGGGTGCCGGTGGTGGACATGGGGTTTCTCTTCTGAACGCGGGCGTGCGAGCACGCCGGTGGTCCGCCGGAGCGGCGGACGGGACGCCCGGGACGGGCGGGAGCCGCGCGCACTGAGGTGCGGGCGGTGGGACGCGCTCAGAACGAGCGCGGCGTCGTCGTCATGACGACGGGCGGCGGTGCCGGATGCGGGCTAGGGCTTGCGGCCCCGTGTCGACGCGATGCTCAGCAGGCGAGGAGGCCGACGCGGGCGCGATCCGGCGCGATGGCGATCGTCATCGGGTTCATCGGGCTCACGCTCCTTTCATCGGTCTGCGTCCGGGAACTGTAGCCCGGCTCTTCGTCGACCCACAACCCCTTCGCGGCGCGTCATCAGGATCCTCCGCGATCGACGACCGGGAAGCCGCGGAACTGGAGGTCCACCCGCCGCCGGCCCTCGGGGCTGCGACCTCGGTACTCGTCGAACAGCGCCCACACCCGAGCGCCGAGCTCCTCGAGCTCCTCCGCCGTCAGCGGGAACGTCGCCGAGCCGGTCTGCGTGGTGCGCAGCCACTCGTCGGGCAGGCCCGAGCGGCTCGCCCAGTAGTCCGCGAACCGCTGGTTCTCCGCGTCGATCAGCTCACGCTCGACCAGGTCACCGGCCTCGCGAGCGCCCGGGTCGAGCGCGAAGGTGGCGGCCGAGAGCTCGATCGGGCCGGGCACGCGTTCCCACCACCGATCCCGGGCGTTGCCCCGCTCCTGGTCCTCCTGCACGTAGCCGTGCTTCTCCAGCTGCCGGAGGTGGTAGCTGGTCGACCCGCTCGACTCCCCCAGTCGCGCCGCCAGCGCACTGGCCGTCGCAGGGCCGTAGGTCGTCAGCTCGCTGAAGATGCGGACACGCAGCGGGTGGGCGAGCGCTTTCAGCGCCTCCACCCCGATGCTGCGGGTCTGCTCGGCCATGCCTCGAGGATACACCGCAAAGGCATCTTTGCAAACGCACCTTTGCAAACATTCGGCGCGGATTCGCGCGTGACGTCAGCCGAGGTCCTCCCGGAGGCGCGCGATCGTCGTCGCGCTGCCGGGGTGATCCACCGTGATGAGGGCCTTCCAGAGCGCCCACCCGGCCGCGCGGTCCCATGTGGCCGGGTCGAGACCGACCGCTGCGCGGAACACGGCTGCGGTGCCGGCGTCGAACCGGCACCATGCGATCACGAGGTCGCACGCGGGATCGCCGACGGCGCTCGAGCCGAAGTCGATGACCGCCGACAGCCGGCCGTCGGCGACCAGCAGGTTCCCGTCAGCGATGTCTCCGTGCACCCAGACCGGTGGCTCCTCCCACCGCGATGCGAGCGCGCGCTCGAGGACCGCGCCGCTCCAACGGGCGAGCGCCGGGTCGTCGAGCCGCGCGATCGCGTCCCTCGTCTCCTGCTCGTAGACGTGGAGGTCGCCGCCGCGGAAGAAGCTGTGCGGTCCTGCGACGGGACCGCCGCTCGCGTCCGCGGCGCGGAGCGCACGGAGGAACGCGGCGAGGTCCTGCGCGAACAGCACCTCGTCCCGCACCTGCGCCTCGGCGGCGGAGCGCCCGTCGAGCCACCGATTCACCGACCAGGGCCACGGGTAGCCCGCCGCAGGGCGTCCCGCTGCGACGGGAGCCGGGATCGGGAGGGGCAGCTGCGGCGCGAGCGACGGCAGCCAGCGCTGCTCCTTCTCGACCGCGGGGACGTATCCCTCCGCGCTCGGTAGCCGGACGGCGAGGTCGTCGCCGAGCCGGAACGTGCGGTTGTCCCATCCGCCGGGCAGCACCTGCCGGATCGGGAGGTGCGACCACGCGGGGAAGCACTCGGCGACGAGCGCCCGCGCGAGGTCCTCATCGATCAGCATCGGGGTGGTCTCGAGGCTCGCTGCGCTCGCACCTCGACCAACGGAGAGGCGAGGAGCGGAGGAGCGAGGACGGGTTACGCGGACTTCTCCTGCGGGCGGATCCGCGTACGCGGCACGATGGTCGGAGCCGCGTTCTTCTCCACCGCGTCTCGCGTGATGACGACGCGCGCGACCTCGTTCGACGACGGCACCTCGAACATCACCGGTCCGAGGACCTCCTCGAGGATCGCTCGGAGCCCGCGGGCGCCCGTCTGCCGCAGCACGGCGAGGTCCGCGATCGCCTCGAGCGCGCCGTGGTCGAACTCCAGGTCGACGCCGTCGAGCTCGAACATCCGCTGGTACTGCTTCACCAGGGCGTTCTTCGGTTCCGTCAGGATCTCCATCAGGGCCCCGCGGTCGAGCGGCAGCACCGTCGTCACGACGGGCAGGCGCCCGATGAACTCGGGGATCAGGCCGAATTTGTGCAGGTCCTCCGGCAGCACGTCGGCGAACAGGGTCTTCTCGTCGACCTTCGAGTGCAGCTGCGCCCCGAAGCCGATGCCCTTCTTGCCCACCCGCTGACCGATGATCTGCTCGAGCCCCGCGAACGCACCGGCCACGATGAACAGCACGTTCGTCGTGTCGATCTGGATGAACTCCTGATGCGGGTGCTTGCGGCCGCCCTGCGGAGGCACCGAGGCGGTCGTGCCCTCGAGGATCTTCAGCAGGGCCTGCTGCACACCCTCCCCGGAGACGTCGCGGGTGATGGAGGGGTTCTCCGCCTTCCGCGCGATCTTGTCGACCTCGTCGATGTAGACGATCCCCGTCTCGGCGCGCTTGACGTCGTAGTCGGCGGCCTGGATGAGCTTGAGCAGGATGTTCTCGACGTCCTCACCGACGTAGCCGGCCTCCGTCAGCGCGGTCGCGTCGGCGACGGCGAACGGCACGTTGAGGCGCTTCGCGAGCGTCTGGGCGAGGTAGGTCTTGCCGCAGCCGGTCGGCCCGATGAGCAGGATGTTCGACTTCGCGATCTCGATGTCGTCCTTGATCGAGTCCGCGGAGGCGAGCGCGCCCTTGGCCCGCACGCGCTTGTAGTGGTTGTAGACGGCGACGGAGAGCGCGCGCTTGGCCGCCTCCTGGCCGATGACGTACTCCTCGAGGAAGGAGAAGATCTCCTTCGGCTTGGGGAGATCAAACTCCCCCGGGCTGTCCTCGGCCGCCTCGGCCAGGCGCTCCTCGATGATCTCGTTGCAGAGCTCGACGCACTCGTCGCAGATGTAGACGCCGGGACCGGCGATGAGCTGCTGGACCTGCTTCTGGCTCTTGCCGCAGAACGAGCATTTCAGCAGGTCGGCACTTTCGCCCATACGAGCCATGGAGCGGTTCTCCCCCGGGAGTCGATCGATTGGCGTCGAGCCTAACCCGCGCGCCGACACCGGGCGGCGGTGTGTCGCACGGGGTGTCGCATCCCCCGTTCGCGGAGCGCGGACACGACGGCGGCGCGGGAGAACGATGCGACCGGGGTGCCGTGCTGGGCCCCAGGACGAGGAACGCCCCGGATGCCGCGTCTCGGCAGGACGATGCGTCCCGCCGAGACGGAGCATCCGGGGCGTGATCCGGATGGGCCCGCGGCTCAGGCCGGGGTGAGCGCCGGGGTCGCCGGAACCTGCTTGCGGCTCGAGAGCACCTGGTCGATCAGGCCGTACTCGAGGGCGTCCTGACCGTTCAGGATCTTGTCGCGCTCGATGTCGCGGTTCACCTGCTCGATGGTGCGCTTCGAGTGCTTGGCCAGCGTCTCCTCGAGCCAGGTGCGCATGCGCAGCACCTCAGCCGCCTGGATCTCGATGTCGCTCGCCTGCCCGCCGGAGCCGCCGGAGGTGGCGGGCTGGTGGATGAGGATGCGCGCGTTCGGCAGAGCCAGGCGCATGCCGGGCGTCCCCGCGGCCGCGATCACGGCGGCGGCGGACGCGGCCTGCCCGAGCACGACCGTGGAGATCGGCGGCCGGATGTACTGCATCGTGTCGTAGATCGCCGTCATGGCGGTGAACGAGCCGCCGGGCGAGTTGATGTACATGCGGATCGTCTGCTCGGGGTCCTGGCTCTCGAGCACGAGCAGCTGGGCCATGATGTCGTCCGCCGAGGCGTCGTCGACCTGCACGCCGAGGAAGACCACGCGGTCCTCGAACAGCTTCGCGTAGGGGTCCTGGCGCTTGTACCCGTAGGCCGTGCGCTCCTCGAAGCTCGGCAGGATGTACCGGCTCGAGGGCATCTGCAGGTCGCCGCCGGACCGGGGCGTGTTCATCCAGTTCATTCCTTCGTCTCCTTCGGGTCTCAGACCGTGGCCGAGGTCTTCGCGCCGGTGCCGGCGCCGCCGGTGACGTCGGCTGCGGAGGCGCGGATGTGGTCGACGAACCCGTACTCGAGCGCCTCCTCCGCGTTGAACCAGCGGTCGCGGTCGCCGTCGGCGTTCACCTGGTCGACGGTCTTGCCCGTCGCGTCGGCGGTGATCTGCGCCAGACGGTTCTTCATGTCGATGATGAGCTGCGCCTGCGTCTGGATGTCGGACGAGGTGCCGCCGAACCCGCCGTGCGGCTGGTGGAGGAGCACGCGGGCGTTCGGCGTGATGTACCGCTTGCCCTTCGTGCCCGCCGTGAGCAGCAGCTGCCCCATGGACGCGGCCATGCCGATCCCGACGGTGACGACGTCGTTCGGGATGAACTGCATCGTGTCGTAGATCGCCATGCCGGCCGTGATCGAGCCACCGGGCGAGTTGATGTACAGGTAGATGTCCTTCTCGCTGTCCTCCGCGGCGAGCAGGAGGAGCTTGGCGGCGATCTCGTTCGCGTTCTCGTCGCGAACCTCGCTGCCGAGCCAGATGATCCGATCGCGCAGCAGGCGGTCGAAGACGCTGGGCGTCGGGCTGAAGTCGGCCATGGGGAGCACTTCCGTTCGTGTGGTCGTAACACGCCTCGACCCGCGATTCGAAGCGTGGCCACAACGCTACTGAGCGGGCCTGACCCGGGTGGCCCTGTTCGCCGTCGGCGTTCGGGCAGGGCTGCTGCTGCTCTCATCGCCCGGAGACACGTGTTGCCGCCCCCGGTGCCCCACGCGAGCGCGGGTCACCGGAAGCGGCAACAGAGGTGTGGCGAAGGGCTCAGGCCTCCGGCGTCGGCTCCGCCTTCTTGCGGGAGGCGCGCTTCTTCGGCGCCGGGGCGGGCTCCTCGGCCGCGGGGGCCTCATCCGCGAGCTGCTCGGCCTCCGCGACGACCTCCGCGTCCGCCTGCTCGAGCGTCTCGACCGGCTCCCCGGTCTCCTCGTCGGCGACGTTCGCGATGGACTCGGCCGGCACGAAGTCGCTCAGGTCGACCGGTGCGCCGTTCGTGTCGACGACCTCCACCTTGCCGAGCAGCACGCCGATGGCCTTGCTGCGCGCGACCTCGGAGAACACGGACTGCAGCTGGTTGTTCTGCTGCAGCACCTCGATGAACTCCTGCGGCTGCACGCCGTACTGCTGCGCGGACTGGATGACGTACTGCGCGAACTCGTCCTGCGAGACGCCGATCTGCTCCTGCTCGGCGACCTTGTCGAAGAGCAGCTGCGAGCGGAACGCCTTCTCGCTCGCCTCCGTCACCTCGGCGCGGTGTGTCTCGTCCTCCAGGCGCCCTTCGCTCTCGAGGTGGCGGTGCACCTCGTCCTCGATGAGGGAGGCGGGCACCGGCACGTCGACCTGCGCGAGCAGGGCGTCCGCGACCTTGTCGCGCGCCTGGGAGACCTGCTCGAAACGCTTCTGCTGCTCCACCTGCCGCGTCACGTCGGCGCGCAGCTCATCGAGGGTGTCGAACTCGCTCGCCATCTGGGCGAAGTCGTCGTCGAGGTCGGGCAGCTCGCGCTCCTTGACCGCCAGGACGGTGACGGCGATCTGCGCCTCCTCGCCCTCGTGGTCGCCACCGAGCAGGGTGGAGGAGAACGTCGTGGACTCCCCGGCGGTGAGGGACTCCAGCGCCTCGTCGATGCCCTCGATCAGCTCGCCGGAGCCGATCTCGTAGGAGATCGCGTTCGCCGAGTCCACCTGCTGGTCGCCGATGGTCGCGACGAGGTCGATCTGCACGAAGTCGCCGGTCTTCGCGGGACGCTCGACCGTGCTGAGCGTGCCGAACCGGCTGCGGAGCTCGTCGACCTGCTGCGCGACGTCCGCGTCGGTGACCTCGATGGCGTCGACGATGACCGTCAGCTTGCCGAGCTCGGGCAGCTCGATCTCCGGTCGGACATCGACCTCGACCGTCAGCTCGAGGTCCCCGGAGAAGTCCTTCGCGTCCGGCCACGCGGTGATGTCGGCCTCCGGGCGCCCGAGCGGCTGGATGTCGTTCGCGGCGACCGCTTCGCGGAAGAAGCCGTCGAGGCCCTCGTTGACCGCGTGCTCGAGCACCGCGGTGCGTCCCACGCGCTGGTCGATGATGGGCGGCGGCACCTTGCCCTTGCGGAAGCCGGGGATCTGCACGTCCTCGGCGATGTGGCTGTAGGCGTGGGCGATGCTCGGCTTGAGCTCGTCCGGCGCGACGGAGATGGCGAGCTTGACCCGCGTCGGGCTCAGCTTCTCGACGGTCGTGGTGACCATGGTCGTGTTCCTCGATCCTTGAATTGCGAAGTCCGTGCGGCGCTTCCGATTCGCGCACCGCCGTCGGTCGGGGCGACAGGATTCGAACCTGCGGCCTCCCGCTCCCAAAGCGGGTGCTCTACCAAGCTGAGCTACGCCCCGCGGAGGCGACCGGTGAAGGAGCGCCGCGGTGGAGCCGGAAACGCCCGGCGGGAAGTCTAGCGAGTCCCGGACAGCGGTGGAGGGGCCGCCCCCTCCAGGGCGACCCCTCCAGCGCTCGACAGGTCAGTCGGTCGCGAGGTGCGCGGCGAGGAACCAGCGGTCCTCCACCAGCCCGCGCTCGATCTCGATGGCGACGTCCTGGCTGTTCAGGTCGATGTCGTCGAGCCCCTCGACCGCGCGGCGGACCACCGCGATCGCGGCGTCGAGCTGGGCGACGACCTGCTGGATCATCGGCCCGTAGTTCTGGAACCCGTCCTTCATCTGCGGGAGCGGGTTCTTGGCGGCGAGGGTCTGCAACCGCGCGTCGATCGGGAGCCCGAGGGCGACCGTCCGCTCGGCGGCCAGGTCGGCGTAGGCCCTGGCGTGGTCGACCAGCTTGTCGAGCAGCTCGTGCACCGCGATGAAGTTCTCGCCGCGCACGTGCCAGTGCGCCTGCTTGCCGTCGATGGCGAGCGCCTGCATGGCGAGCACCACCGGGGCGAGGAACTGCTGGGTGCCGTTGATGTCGTCGGCACTGGCCTGCGTCTGGTCGAGGGTCGGCTCGGCCTTGGCCTCGACATTGGTGGGGGTTTCGAGGTTGGTCACGTTCCTGGTGTCCTTCCGGTTCGTCGCGGTCGATGATGACGAGACCGACTGAACACGCGGTGGACGTGCGCTGTGGAGCCGTCAGGCCGCGTCGGCGTCGGCCGGCCCCTCCGGCTTGCTGCGCTTGGCGTACTCCGTGGCCGCGAACGAGCCGGCCACGCCGGCACCGAGCGCGAAGAGCGCGCCGCCGATCCCCCACCGCGAGCGGCGGAAGAGCGCGTCCACGGACAGCACGCCGGGGCCGTCGGAGGCGACGGCAGCCGCCGCGGCCGCGAGCACCGCGTTGAACTCCCACCCGCCCTTGCTGTTCCAGGGCCCGTTCCGGAGGTGGACCTTGCGGACCGCCGTGGTCATCGTGGCGATGAGCGCCGCGGCAGCGACCGGCGTCGCTGCGCCGAGCGCGAGCGCCGCGCCGCCGAACGTCTCGGCCGACGCCGCAGCGAGGGCGTGCTGGCGCGGCGGGTGCATGTCGAGGGAGCGCATCATGCCCTCGGCGCCTTCGAGTCCGGGCCCGTCGAACGCGCCCGTGAGCTTCTGCAGGCCGTGGCCCATGAAGAGGCCGCCGACCGTGAGGCGGAGGAGCAGGGTTCCGATTGCCATGGAGTTCCTCTCGTCGAGTCGGGGCGACTCTAGATGCGAGCTCCTGAGCCCTCCCTGGCGCGCGCTCCGGCCGGTACCGGCCGGCCGTGCGAACGCCGGGTGAACGTCGACCGACGGATGGACGCGCGCCGGTGCCGTGCCCCGCTGCCCTGGCTACGGTCGCACCGTGACGTCCGAGCGGCCCGCTCCTCTCGATGAGGACTCCGACGACGACCTCGACGAGGACGACTTCGACGAGCTCGAGCTGCCCGCGCCGCACCCGGCCTTCCTCCGTGCGTTCCCGGATCAGCTGTACGAGGACCAGTCGGACGAGCTCACGCCGTTCGGCTCGGACGAGGGCTGGGACGCCGTCGCGGAGCTCGTCGAGGACTTCCTGCCGCTCGACGAGGACGCCACGCTGCGTGACCTCGCCGACGACGTGCTCGAGCTGGAGGACGAGGAGTTCGACGCGACCGACCTCCAGCGGACCCGCGACACGGACCCCGCGCTCATCGGGATCGGGTTCGCGATCCTCCGGCTCACGTGCCGGATCGACGAGGAGGGCCTGGACCGGCTCATCGCCGCGGTCGACCGGCAGCGCCGGCGCTACGGCCACGGCAACGCGACCCTCAGCCGCATCGCCGCCGACCTGTCGAGCTTCGCGGGCCGCTGACGCTCGGCTCAGTAGCCGCCGTCGCCCGGACCTTGGAGCTCGGCCTCGAACCGAGTCCGCTCCGCCCTCGCCCATCGCACGTACGCCGTCACGGCGATGAACGCCTCCGCGATCAGGAGCAGCACCGCGAAGATCCGCCCGTCCTCGGTGAGCGACAGGAGGAGCAGGGCCACCGAAGCGATCGCGGACACCGCCAGCGCGCGCCAGAGCCAGACGCTGTGTCCCCACCGTCGTTCGGCCGCCACGATGAGGACCGTATGCAGTCCCGTTCCGGGCATCCTGAACGTCCGGCCTCGATCGACTTCACGGCGCTGCGCGCGCCGCCCCTTGGAACCATGGGCAGGCGGGCGTCCCGGCCGCGAGAGCCACGTATGCTCCTCCGGCCGCTCGGCATCGTCGAGTGGCCGACGCACACCGTGCGAATGCAATCTGGTGTCCGGACCGGGCACAAGGCAGTGCCTGGTCCGGACGCCAGTCCACAGGTCTTCTCAGGCTTCCGGTCGTAGCGTTCGCGCACGCGCGGGATACGCACAGGACGGCCCGCATGAGTGCCGAGCACGCTGCAGCTCGGTCGACCCGCGTCTCGCCCCACTTGCGGCTCAGCAGAGCGAGGCGCGGGCCACTCCCCCTGCGGGCCCCGAGATCCTGCGGCGCAGGCCCTGGAGCAGCATCGAGGTCTCAGCCGATCAACTCGGCACGTCCCGCAACCAGACGGCCACACCGCCGTGGTGCGAGCAGGTGCCTCGCCGGTGTGCGGAGAAGGAGTAGGAGCCGTCGCGGCATCGCGCGGTCGCGCCGGCCGGCGAGCCCGGCTTCGACCCGCTCGGCGGACTCGCGTGGTGCGACGAGGACGACGAACCGCCGCTCGTCGACCTCGGCTTCGTCGCCGCCGGGGGCCTGGGCGCCGTGGTGTGCACGGGAACAGTCGGCGTGAGCCGTGCCGTCACGGAGGTCGGGATCGTGACACTCGGGCAGGTCGTGAGCACGCGCTGCATGGCGTCGTGCTCGGCCGGCGTCACCCAGAGGTGATAGGCGGCCTTCACCCCGATCTGGTGCGCGACGTACTCGCAGCGGAACGACCTGTTCGACGGCAGCCACGTCGCGGTGTCACCGTCGCCCTTCGCTTCGTTCGTCGGGCCGTCCACCGCGAAGAGGTTGATGGGGTCGTTCCCGAGATCGGCGCGCTGCTGGAGCGACAGCTTCTGCGCGCCGGTCTGCCAGGCATCAGCGAGCGCGACGACGTGATCGATCTGCACCGCGGTGGAGGTGGTGTTGCCGCGCACGAAGTGGATGACCTTGCCGGTGTACGGGTCGTGCAGCGTGCCGGTCAGCACACGGCAACCGCTGCCCGTGGTCGAGGTCAGGTCGCGGCGGAGGATGTCGTTGCGGGTGTCGCAGCCGTTCCGATCGACATCGAGCCAGGCGGGGCCGAAGTCCGCGACTCGGTCGTAGCCCGTCAACGGCGACTTGCCCTTGATGGTCAGCGTGGCGAGCACGGCGAGGGCCGAGCTCGTCGGTGCCGCGGAGGTCGTGACCGTCGCGGTCGGCGTCTCCGGCGTACTCGAAGCCGTACTCAGCGCCGCGGCCGAAGCCCGCCCAGCCGTCGCTGCCGGAGTCCGCCCGGCCGAAGGATCGGCGGATCCCGCGACGATCACGACGGCGCTCGTGGGATGCATCGCGCCGTACGCGCCTGCACTGCCCAGCACCACCGACGCAGCGGTGAGCAGCACCCCGAGTCCGACGGAACGCGAACGGATCCGGAACGTCCGGCTCCGCCCACGGATCAGCGCCCACGCCGCGACGACGAGCGCCGCGAGCCCCACGACGATGCCGACGCCCGCGACCCCTTCGGGCAGCGCGACGAGGACCAGGAGCCCCACGACGACGGTCGCCACGATCTCGCGAGCACCCACGCTGGTTCGGAACCGCCCTGGGCTTCTCGGAGAGACGCTGCCGTGCGCTGGCGGCGGCGCCTCCGGCGACTGGTCGGTAGCCGCCCGGGGACGCGTGTCGTCGGTCCAGTCACGCCCGGACCACCATCGCTCGAGGCCCTGCTCGCGCGGATCCGGGTACCAGCCCGGCCTCGGGATCTCCGGTTCGGACATCGGCTCCCCCATCGGTCGGTCCGTCTGCACCGTACGTGGACGGATGCCCCGGATCACGGAGGCGGGACCGCACACCTCCGGCAGCGCGGCGCTCTGCGTAGTGCCGAGCGACTACCGGTCGGCGGAGGCCTCTTCCTCGTCGACGACCAGGACCTCCGTCTTGGCGGCCTGCACCTGTCCGACGAGCCACGACGCGAACAGCGCCGTGACCGAACCCAGCAACGCGACGCCGCATCCCATGAGCGCGACGGCCACGAGCCGACCGGCGAGCGTCACGGGGTAGAAGTCCCCGTAACCGACGGTGGTGATGGTGGCGAACGCCCACCACCACGCGTCCCCGATGTTGTGGATGTTCGAGCCGGGCGCGTTCTGCTCGGCATCCAGCACCGCGATTCCCGCGACTGCGACGAGCAGCGTCGTCGCGGCGACGACATAGACGCCGACCCGTCCGCGAACGGCACGCACCGTGTTCCGTTGCAGCAACGCGACGACGGAGAGCAGCCGAAGGAGCCGGAGGGGACGCAGCATCGGAAGGGCGACGATCGCCAGTTCCCACGAGTGGGTGAGGAACCAGCGGCGACGCGGGCGCGCGAGCACCAGGTTCACGACGTAGTCCGCGACGAACAGGACCCAGATGCCGTTCATCACCGAGTCGGGCACCGCGGATTCGCGACCGGGCAGGTCGGCGATCACCTCGAACGCGTAGACGAGCAGGAAGATGAGCGAGAGCGCGAGAAGCGGCCATTCCGTGAGTGCGCGCCACCGCTGCTGAGTCACACGTCGAGCGAATCACCCGCCCGCGTGGGGCCGCGATCCCCAGTAGGCGGCGCAGCTCCTGCCGAACGCCTCGTCCTGACCCTGTGCCACGACTGCCCCGACCAGGGAGCAGCCCTCCTGGACCGGATGACGGGAATCGAACCCGTGTGATCAGGTTTGGAAGACTGAGATAACTGCCCACCGAGGTGCTCCTGACCAGGGAAAACATGATATGAGACGGCCTCGTCCGCCCGGTTGAAGGGTACGCCGTAGTCGCCGATCGATTACGCGGACGGTTACGGACCGCTCAGTCCCGCATCGGAACGCCTCGGCGGCAGACGACCTCCCGCCCTGTCGCAAGCCGCACCCACGGTCGCATCTGCGAGTAGGGCACATCGCGCTGGAGGTGCTGAGCCTTCACGTGGTCCGCGGGTATGTAGAACTTGGCATCAGAGCCACCTTCGAGTCGGTGCGGCAGCGGCTTCGACTCCGGCAGCGGATTGATCATCACGATGTTGGCGCCGCCTCCGGCCGTGATGCCCCATCCCGTGATGGTCACCGCGCCGGATCCGTTGTTGACGGCGGTCACCTCGATCCAGTGATCACCGAGGACGCCTCCCACCTGGGGCCATGCGTTGCTCACACGGACGGCCACGTCATGCGCCGAGCGGCGCCATGTCCGCACCTGCCATCCGAGGGAGCCGAGACCGGCCGTGGCTCCGACCCATGCGGCGATGTCGCTTGCTAAGCCCATGGGCGAACCATTCCCGGCTGCACCGACAGGGCAGCACGACACGGCAGGTACGGAGCACCCCGCTGCGTGCACGACCGACCAAGGGGCGCCGGGGGCGCCGGGGCCTCCACCTGTTGGACGACCGCGCGCCGCGCGATCCCCGTTCCGATAGCGGCGCCTACCTTCGCTCAGTGACCAAGCGAAGGCGAAGGCGAACGGGGCCCTGGTACGACCCGAGGTTCGACATCGATGCCGTCTTTGCGGCCGCACAAGCGATGACCGACGCGGGGCGTGAGCCCCGACGCCATCACGTGGTCCCGCGCTTCTACCTCGACAGATGGGCAGAGAGCGGTCGGGTGAAGGTCGTTGATACGAACGGGAGCCGTGCGCCTTTCGTCACCTCGACCGCAAACGCAGGAGTAGAAACCGACTTCTACCGGATCGACCCGCGACGCTTCGCCGACGGGGTGTCGCCCGTGGTGTGGGAGACGTGGCTGTCTGCGATCGAGGGCGCTGCCAAGCCGGTCTTCGCGCGTCTTGACTCCTCTGACGGGCGGATGAGCGTCGAGGACCAAGGGCTACTGCTCGGCTTCTTGGGCATCCAGGCAAGTCGCTCGCGCGCTTCGCGCCGCCGGATGCGGAATCACATGGCCGACGGCTACACCGCACTGATTCGCTCGATGCCGGATGACGAGTTCATCGCCCTGATGAGGAAGGCAGGCTTCGACGGGGACGGGCCAGCAGTTACAGAGCAGCGGGAGCGTTTGCTGAAGCGGTACGCCGACCCCGACCGACCGTTCTTCACGAGGGAAGAGGAACTACGACTGTCGGGGAAGTCGGCGGAATCGATCACGCTCGCGCTCAGCACCCGCAAACTCGCCGTGTACAACACTGCGCGCCGCATCGTTACGAGTGACGAACCCGTGATTGAACTCCAGGAGCACATGGGCGAGTATCCGCCGCGGTCCCGAGGCGCGGGGTACATGGGGGCTCCATTCCTCGCGTTCCCACTGGGCCCTCAATCCGTGCTCCTGCTAATCCGAGGAGACCTCCCGGTGCTGGTGCCCACGGGTTCGACGCTGTCCGTGATCGAGACGCACGACCTGAATCGCGTGATCGCTGGCAACGCAGAGCGCCAGATCTTCTCATCCCCGTCCGATGCTCGGGCCGACAAGCTGTACGTCCCGCCAGGGAAGTGGCAGGGAAACGCCACGGTGGCGCACTCGCGAGACTCCACCGAGAGCCTGATCCACCTTTGGAATCCCAAGCGCTGGCACGGCGACCCGCTTGCGCCTGTCCGCCCGATCGAGCGACTCTGGCCTGAAGTGGTGCCCGACGCGCCGCCCACTGACCCGCGAAACCTCGCGGAGATGGATCGAATCCAGCGTGCGGGCCGCGGTTAAGAGCGGACCGCGACCGATCTCTTCACGATGATCGGCAGGGGCGTGTGGATGATCATCACGCGCTCGGCGTCCTCCGAATTGGCCTTCATCGCGTCTACGCCGGATGGCTTACTCAGCAGAAATCGCGGTGCAGCCATCGCGGTCAGCAGCAGCACGATCAGCGCTCGACCGTGGACGAAGGGCCGAACCATTCCTCGATCCGCCCGCGCACCCACGTCGGTCACGTGGGCCGGTTAGGCGGGTCAGTCTAGAGAGGCCGAGAAAGTCGTAGTCTGATTCGGCCTGGGTTTCGTTCCGACTGAAGAGTCAGGATGGAACCGATGACGACGTACAGCCCGGAGATGCGTGAGCGGGCGCTGCGGATGCTCGCTGAGGCGGGACCGGATCACCCGAACCGGTGGACCGCGATCCGCC